>SVTI01000004.1 GCA_015063855.1 Oscillospiraceae bacterium | reverse complement strand
ACCTTTATAACCTCCTGTAATACCGATGATTTTCACGGTATCTCAGGCTCTTATACCTATAAGGTAAAGGAGGGAGAGTTTGAAAAATGTATATCCATTTAGGTAACAATGCCGTTTTGAAAAAGAAAAGAATAATCGGCTTCTTTGATATGGATACCTCAACAAAGGCATCCGAGACGAGAATCTATCTCAGAAGAGCCGAAAAGGAAGGCAGAACTACCCTTACCACCTATGAAATACCGAAATCCTTTGTAGTAACAGAGGATAACGAAATAATCTATTCTCAGCTTTCTACCTCCTCCCTTCAGGGAAGAGCAGAAAAGAAGAATGATATCTGATACCAATTTTTAAAAATAATAAAATTACAATCATAAATTCGGGTACGGAAAAATTCATATCCGAAAGGAGAAAAAAATGGAAGAAAAGAATGTAACTTACGGCGACGATCAGATACAGGTACTTGAAGGCCTTGAGGCAGTCAGAGTAAGACCGGGTATGTACATCGGTACAACCTCGGAAAAGGGTCTGCATCACCTCATTTACGAGATAGTTGATAACTCTATCGACGAGGCATTGGCAGGCTATTGTGACAACATTATAGTAACTCTTGAAAAGGACGGCTCTGTCTCTGTCCGCGATGACGGACGAGGTGTACCCTCGGGTATACACCCCACACAGAATCTTCCCACTCTTGAGGTTATCTTTACCATACTTCATGCCGGAGGTAAGTTCGGCGGCGGCGGTTATCAGATCGCAGGCGGTCTTCACGGTGTTGGTGCATCGGTAGTAAATGCACTTTCAAAGCGTCTTGAGGCAAGAAACTGCCGTGACGGTTATGAATATACCATTGCCTTTGAACGCGGCCATATTATTGAGCCCTTCAAGCAGGGTAATCAAACAGATGAGCATGGTCTTTATGTCCGCTTCTGGCCCGATCCCGAAATTTTTGAAACCGTTACATTCAATGATGAAATCGTAAGAAACAGACTCCGTGAGCAGGCATTCCTGAATGCGGGTGTTTCCCTGACCCTTGTAGATGACAGAGGTGAGGAGCCAATCGAGGAGAACTTCTGCTATGAGGGCGGTATCCGTTCCTTCGTTGAGTATATGAACAAGAAGAGAGGCGTTGAGGCTATCCTTCCCGAGGTCATCTATGTTTCGGGCAGTAAGGGAACCTCTATTGCCGAGGTTGCTCTTCAGTATAACGATTCCTATAACGAAACGATCATCTCCTTTGCAAACAATATGAATACCATCGAGGGCGGTATGCATGAAACAGGCTTCAAGGCTGCTATCACAAAGGTCATCAACGATTACGGCAAAAAGACAGGAGTACTGAAGGATGCAGACAACCTCAAGGGTGAGGACGTCCGTGAAGGTCTGACCGCAGTTATCAGCGTTAAGCTTGAAAATGCGCAGTTTGAATCCCAGACCAAGGCAAAGTTAGGTAACTCCTCTATCCGTACCTTGGTTGAGAGCATGATGACAGAAAAGCTCAGCATATTCCTTGAAGAAAATCCCAAGGTTGCAAAGATAATTCTTGAGAAGGGTACTGCAGCAGCCAGAGCAAGAGAAGCGGCAAAGAAGGCCAGAGAAACAGCACGCCGTAAGGGTGCTCTGGAATCCACATCTCTTCCCGGTAAGCTCTGGGACTGTGCTACAAAGAACGTTGAGGAATCCGAGCTCTTCCTTGTAGAGGGTAACTCTGCGGGCGGTTCTGCAAAGATGGGTCGTGACAGCTACTTCCAGGCTATTCTTCCCCTTCGCGGTAAGGTTCTTAATGTTGAAAAATCCAGACTTGATAAGGTTTATGTTAACCCCTCCCTTACACCTATCATTCAGGCACTTGGCTGCGGTATCGGTGAGGATTTCGATAAATCAAAGCTGCGCTACGGTAAATTGGTTCTTATGGCGGATGCGGACGTTGACGGTTCGCATATCAGAATACTTCTTCTGACCTTCCTCTTCCGTCACATGAAGCAGCTTATTGAGGACGGCCATGTATATCTTGCACAGCCTCCTCTCTATAAGGTATGGAAGGGTCAGCAGATCAGATATGCCTTCAGCGATGAAGAGAGAGATGAAAAGATCGTAGAGCTGGGTACTACAGGCGTCGAAACAAGCAGATATAAGGGTCTTGGTGAGATGAATCCCGAACAGTTAAAGGAAACCACCATGGATCCCGAAAAGAGAGTGCTGCTGCGTGTAACCATGGAGGACGCTATGGAGTGTGACGAGATATTCTCGGTTCTTATGGGAGATAAGGTCGAGCCGAGAAAGGAATTTATCGAGGCTAATGCTAAGTTTGCCGAGAACCTTGACGTATGATAAGGGCGGCAACACTTACATTGAATCCCTGCCTTGACAGGACCATGTATTTTCAGAACAGATTTGAGGCAGGTGCGCTCAACCGTGCTTCACAAACTGTGCTGACCTTAGGCGGTAAGGGTATAAACGTTTCAAGATTTTTTAAGATACTCGGTGTTGATGCACCTGCTTACGGTTTTTCGGGCGGCAGTAACGGCGACATTATGAAAAAGCTTCTTTTTGAGGAAGGGGTTGAATGTTGCTTTACCGAAAGCATGGCTGACACCAGAATGAATATCAAAATGATAGACCAAAGCGAGGTCTGTACAGAGGCTAACGAAAAGGGTGGTCCCATATCGGACCTTGAGTTAAAAAAGCTTCTTTCAGATCTTGAAAACGCTGTGGAAAAGGATAAATATTTCTTCCTCGGCGGAAGTATTCCACACCCTGTGGATAACTCTGTGTATAACTTTATTACACAGATGTTGAAGGATAAAGGAGCAAAGGTAATTTTAGACTGTGACGGAGAGGCTCTCAAAAAGGGTATCGAAGCAGGACCAAGCCTTATAAAGCCTAATCTTTTCGAGCTTTCCGGCTTGGTGGGAAAAAAGGTCGAAACAGTCGAAGACGCCCTGTCTGAATGTAAGAGATTATATGTGGAAAAGGGTGTTGAAATATTGTGTACAATGAGCGAAAAGGGTGCAATTTTTGCAGGTGAATGTGGATTATTCTCTGTAACTTCTCCACGTGTGGAGTTAAGAGGATTTACAGGTGCAGGCGATAGCTTCTTAACAGCCTTTATTTATGAAAGAGAAAGAACAGGCAGCGTAGCAGAGGCACTGAAATTTGCTTCATCGGCGGCAGGTGCAAAGGTAGAGCTTCCCGGAAGCACTCTTCCTACCCTTGACGAAATGAAAAAATATATTTCCTGCGTAGAAATATGCAGATATTGAGGTAATTGAAATTGGAAAAGAAGGATTACACGTTTAAAGATCAAAAGATCATTGATGTAGATATGGGTAAGGAGGTCAAGACCTCGTTTATCCAGTATGCCATGAGCGTTATTATGGCAAGAGCTCTTCCCGACGTGCGTGACGGACTTAAGCCGGTTCACCGTCGTATCCTCTACGCTATGTATGAGGATCATCTTACCCACGATAAGCCCTTCCGTAAGTCGGCTACCACAGTAGGTAACGTGCTTGGTAGATATCATCCCCACGGTGACTCTGCGGTATACGATGCAATGGTAAGATTGGCGCAGGATTTTTCGCTTCGCCATACTCTTATTGAGGGTCAGGGCAACTTCGGTACCATAGACGGTGACCAGGCAGCGGCTTACCGTTATACCGAGGCGAGAATGTCCCGTATAGCTAACCTTATGCTTCAGGATATCGGCAAAAAGGTTGTTGATTTTGTACCTAACTTTGATAATAAATTAGAGGAGCCCACCGTTCTTCCCGCCCGTTTCCCGAATCTTCTGGTAAACGGTTCTGTAGGTATTGCGGTAGGTATGGCTACCAATATTCCCACCCATAACTTAGGTGAGACCATCGATGCTACCATCTGCTTAATGGATAATCCCGAGGCAACCGTGATGGAGCTTATGGAGCATATCAAGGGTCCCGATTTTCCCACCGGTGCTACCATCTACGGCTCAAGCGGTATAGTTCAGGCTTATACCACGGGCAGAGGCAGAGTAATGGTGCGCTCTAAGGCTGAGGTGGATGAGGAAAACCACAGAATTATAATTACCGAGATACCTTACATGGTAAATAAGGTAACTCTTACAGAGCAGATAGCGGCTCTTCATAAGGAGAAGAGGGTCGAAGGTCTTACAGGTCTTCGCGACGAATCCAATATGGACGGTATCAGAGTTGTAATCGAGCACCGCCGTGACTGTAACGGACAGATCATCCTCAATCAGCTCTATAAGTATACTCAGCTTCAGGATACCTGCGCTATCAATATGCTCGCCCTTGTTAACGGTGAGCCTAAGATACTTAATCTTAAGGAAATACTTACTCACTATATCAATCATCAGATCGAGGTAATCACAAGAAGAGTTAAGTACGATCTTAAGGAAGCTGAAAACGAAGCTCATATCCGTGAGGGACAGAAGATAGCTCTCGACCATATCGAAGAGGTTATCAAGATAATCCGTTCCTCCGCGTCCATACCCGATGCAAGAGAAAAATTAATGGAGAACTTCGGTCTCTCCGAAATTCAGGCAAGAGCTATTGTCGAGATGACTCTCGGACGTCTCTCAGGCTTGGAAAGAGACAAGATAGAGCAGAGACTTGCAGAGCTTCAAAAAATGATCGAGGAGTTCAAGGCTATACTTGCCGATGAAGGTAAGATCAAGGCTATCATCAAGGAAGAGCTTCTTGAGACAAAGAAGAAATTTGCCAACGACAGAAAAACAGAGATCGTGGCGGCTGAGGACGATATCCTTATTGAGGATCTTATTGAGCGTCACACATGCCTTATCACCATGTCCGAGGCAGGTTATATCAAGCGCTGTCCCAGCGATACCTATTCCGCACAGCGTCGAGGCGGTAAGGGTATCATCGGTATGACCACCAAGGAAGAGGATTTTGTGGACAAGATGATTGCCTGCAACTCTCACTCCTACCTTATGATGTTTACAAATAAGGGTAAGGTTCAGGTCAAGAAGGCATATCAGATTCCTGAGGCAGGCAGAACTGCAAAGGGTACCAATATCGTAAATATCCTTGAGATGGATGAGGGAGAGAAGGTTACTGCTATCCTTTCTATTACCGACTTCGTATCAGGTGAATATCTCACCATGGTAACCAAGAACGGTGTTATCAAGCGTACCGACCTCTCTGAATACGAGTATCAGCGTAAGGGTGGTAAGCGTGCTCTTACCCTCGACGATGACGATGAGCTTGTATTTGTTGCTCATACTACAGGTGATGACGAAATAATTATCGCTACAAACAACGGCTTTGCGGCACGCTTCCATGAGACTGCGGCAAGAGAAATGGGCAGAACTGCTCACGGTGTACGCGGTATCAAGCTGACAGGAGATGACTATGTCCGCGGAGTTGCCATAGTTGAGGAGGGCAAGAAGCTTCTTACCATCACAGAAAACGGCTTTGGTAAGAGATGTGAGTTCGACGACTTCTCCGCACATAACAGAGGCACTAAGGGTGTATGCTGTCATAAGCTTTCCGATAAGACGGGTAATCTCTGCGGTATAACCGCAATCGCTGAGGATGAGGATATCATGATGATCACAAGCGAGGGTACCATGATCCGTATTCCTGTTTCCGATATTCCCGTATATTCAAGAACAGCAAGCGGTGTTATCGTTATGAGAACAGCCGCAGAAACAAAGATCGTTCACTTTGCCAAGGTTGCAAAGGAGGACGAGGAGGAGATCTCCGAGGTACAGGAAGATTCTGTTTTTGAGGAAGTAACCGAATCAGTAACAGAGGAAAACGTCGAAGCAAATGAAGAGTGATAAATTCTTTACCAAAAATACAATTATTGCCATAACGGTGCTTGTGACCCTTATAATCGCGGTACTGGGCGGTGCATATTATCTCCGTGTACGTAACCGTATAAGCGATGAGAAGGCGCAGGCTATACTTGAATCCCTGCTTCCTGCATCCGAGGAGATAAACGAGATAATCTGGGGCGACGGACTTCCGGTAGCCAAGGATGCGATGGGCAAGCTTGAGAGCGTTACAGGTGCACAGTACCGTCCGGTAGACAAGGATTGCGAATATAAGTCTGTAAAGGAGCTTAAAAAAGCCATTTCCAAGGTCTACAGTCCCCGTTTTGTAGAAACAGATATAAATAAGATAATGTTTGACGGAGACGGTGACGTGCTTGTAGGCAGATACCGTGACGGTAAAAACGGTCTTGAAACAAACATTATGAACGAGGGCTATGAGGCTGTGGGAAAGACCTATATCGATCCCGCCTCCGCAAAGGTTACCGGTGCTGAGTTTGCCGAGGTATACTTAACCGTAGAGGACGTATATGAGGACGGCAGCCGTAAGGAGAGACAGATTACCATCGTAAAGACCTCGGATGGCTGGAGACTCGATACTCCGACCTATTAAATTTAAAAAAGGAGAATTTATATAAGATGGCAAAGGCTACAAAAAAGCCGCAGTCTGTTGCGGCGATAGAGGATGCAAAGGAACGCAAAAAGGCGTTAGAAAAAACAATTTCAGATATAACGAAGGAATTCGGTCAGGGTTCTATCATGCGTCTCGGTGAAAATACCGCTATGAATGTAAGTGCAGTTTCCACCGGCTCCTTCACCCTTGATATGGCTCTGGGTATAGGCGGACTTCCCAGAGGAAGAATCATAGAAATATACGGTCCCGAGTCCTCAGGTAAGACTACCGTAGCTCTCCACTGTGTGGCAGAGGTGCAGAAGACCGGCGGCTCTGCGGCATTTATCGATGCTGAGCATGCTCTCGATCCCGTTTATGCCAAGGCTCTCGGTGTAGATATCGACGATCTTCTTGTTTCCCAGCCCGACTACGGTGAGCAGGCGCTCGATATAGCAGATGCCCTTGTACGCAGCGGTGCTATAGATGTTATCGTAGTTGACTCTGTTGCTGCTCTCGTTCCTCAGGAGGAGATCGAGGGTACCATGGGTGCTAACCACGTTGGTAAGCAGGCGAGACTTATGTCTCAGGCGCTTCGTAAATTAAGCGGTTCTGTTGCTAAGACCAACTGTATTCTTATCTTTATCAACCAGATACGTGAGAAGATCGGTGTTATGTACGGTAACCCCGAGACCACTACAGGCGGACGTGCCCTTAAGTTCTTCTCCTCGGTACGTATCGAGGTACGTAAGGCTGAGACACTTAAGGAGGGTACAGAGATCAAGGGTAACCACGTTAAGTGTAAGGTAGTTAAGAATAAGGTAGCTCCTCCCTTTAAGGTAGCGGAGTTTGATATTCTTTACGGTAAGGGAATCAATAAGGCAGGAGAGGTTATCGACCTTGCTCTTGAGTTTGATATCGTAGAGAAAAGCGGTTCATGGTTCTCCTATAACGGAGAGCGTATCGGTCAGGGTAAGGAGAAGGTCAAGGCACTCTTTGATTCTGATCCCAAGCTTATGGCTGAGCTTGAGGAAAAGGTAAGAGCTGCTATGCTTGACGGCGCATCTACAGAGGATGATGCGGTCGCTATGCTCGAGGATGATGACGAGGATTTCGAAATCACCCTTGCTGATTTTAATTTAGATGGCTGAGGAATACTCCAAGAGACAGCAGAAGGCCATTCGCTCGGCTCTTAACATCCTCGATTATGCGGATAATACAGAAAAAAAGCTTCGTGAAAAGCTTTTTCGTAAGGGTTACAGCACCGAGGAGATAGATATTGCCGTAGAATATGCCAAGAAAATGGATTATCTTAATGAAAGCCGTTTTCTTGAGGTCATGGTATATTCCCTTGCCAACACAAAGCTGTACGGCAAGCGGCGTATTATTCAGGAGCTCTACGTCAAGGGCTTTAAGCGTGAGATCATTGCCGAGGCGGATTTTTCCGAGATAGATTTTACTGCTAACTGCTGTAAGCGTGTCAAAATGACTAAAAATAATTATTCGGATATAAGAAAGCTGTATGCGGCTTTACTTCGCTACGGTTTTTCCTCCGATGAGATCAAAAGATCATTTATATTATATAAAGAAAGCGAAGAAAATGAGTAAAGCAAAGATAGGCTTCATATCCCTTGGATGTCCAAAAAATCAGGTGGATACCGAAATAATGCTCCGTGAGCTTGTTGAAGCAGGCTATCCCATAGTAGCAGAGGATTTTGAGGCAGATATAATTATAATCAATACCTGCGCCTTTATTGAGAGCGCAAAAAAGGAAGCAATCGATAACATTCTTGATATCGCATGGCTTAAGGAAAACAGGAATCTCAAGGGTATCATTGTAACCGGCTGCTTAGCCGAAAGATACCGTGAGGAGATCCTTGAATCTCTTCCCGAGGTTGATGCACTCTTAGGTGTAAACTCTATTCACGATATAGTGAAATGTGTCCGTGCCGTTGAGAATAAGAGAAAGGTTAAGTTTACCTCCTTTAAGAGTGAGGACGAGCTTACCCTCGGCGGCGACAGAGTCGTTACCACCGAGAATTATGCATATCTTAAGATAGCGGAGGGCTGTGACAACCGTTGTACCTACTGTGCGATTCCGTCTATCCGCGGTTCCTTCCGCAGCCGTAAAATGGAGGATATCATAGCTGAGGCTAAGGATATGGAGGAGCTTGGTATCAAGGAGCTGGTCATCGTGGCTCAGGATACTACACGCTACGGTGAGGATCTCTACGGTGAGTATAAGCTGGCTGAGCTTCTTCACAGAATAGCAAAGGAAACGAATATCCCCTGGCTTCGTATCCTCTACTGCTATCCCGACAAGATAACCGATGAATTGGTACGTGAGATCGCAGAAAACGATAAGGTAGTTAAGTATATAGATATGCCTATTCAGCATATCAATGATGAGGTGCTTCGCCGAATGAACCGTCACGGCGGCTCAGATGTCATTAAGGATGCGATAAAGAGACTTCGTGAGGCTTGTCCCGAAATAATTATTCGTTCGACTGCTATCACAGGCTTCCCCGGTGAGACTGACGAACAGTTCGAGGAGCTGTGCGAGTTTATAGGGGAGGTTAAGTTTGAGCGCTTCGGTGCATTTGCATATTCCCGTGAGGAGAATACTCCTGCTTACGATTTTGAAAATCAGGTAGAGGAGCAGGTCAAGATAGACCGTGCAGATATGATCATGCAGAAGCAGATGCTTATAAGCGCAGATCACAATCAGATGCAGTTAGGTAAGATTCTTACCGTTCTCTGCGAGGGCTTCGATGCTGTTTCTGAGGCTCATTTCGGAAGAAGCTATATGGATGCTCCCGAGATAGACGGCAAGGTGTATTTTACTTCTAAAACAAGAATCCCCGAAGGCCAATTCGTTCGCGTGGAGATCACCGATATATTAGATTATGATTTGATAGGAGAGGCATTGATATGAAACTTAATCTTCCAAATAAGCTGACACTTCTTCGTGTCATAATGATTCCCTTCTTTATGTTCTTCATTATTTTTCCCGAGCTTTTAGGCAGTGTTGCTTCTGCTATAATCGCAACTGCACTCTTTATTCTTACTGCCCTTACCGATATGCTCGACGGAAAGATTGCAAGAAAGTATAACCTCATTACCAACTTCGGTAAATTTCTCGATCCCTTGGCGGATAAGGTAATGATCCTCGGCGGATTTATTGCTCTTCTCTGTGTTGCAAGCGAAAGAGGTGTGGCTTACACAAAGTTCTTCGCTGTAAGCTTCTTCCTTATTCTGCTTCGTGAGCTTGCGGTTACTTCAATGAGACTTGTAGTCTCTGACTGCGGTAACGTTGTTGTTGCGGCTAACTGGATGGGTAAGTGCAAGACGGTTCTTCAGACCGTTACAATGGTTGTTCTTATCCTTGAACCTGTTATTCTTCCCGATTTCAACAATATTTTAAGCTACGTATTTCTCGGAGCATCGGTAGTTCTTACAGTTTGGTCCGGTATCAATTACTTCGTTGCATACTGGCCTTATCTCGATCCTACAAAATAAAAATAAGTCGAATATTAATTAAAAATAAGGCAGAGAGCATTAATTACTCTCTGCCTTTTAGTATTAATATTCGGTATCTGTCTGTGTATTTGTTTGGGTTTCTGTCTGTGTTCTTATAAATTGACCGTTTTCAAAATATCCGAAGAGGATAGTACCGTTCTTACGGGTTAGGGTACCGTTACCGCTGTTGAGGCCCTGTGAGAAGGTTCCCTCAAAGCTTTCACCGTTTTCCCAGGTATATTTACCCTCGCCGTCGAAGAGATCGTTGACAAATCTGCCTATATACTTATCTCCCGATGCGAAAACGTAAACTCCCTGACCGTTCTTGGCATTATTTTTAAAGGTTCCCTCGTATACGTCTCCGTTGGCATATACGACCTTACCCTGACCTTCCTTCTTGTTATCAATGAAGGTTCCCGTGTAAACCGTTCCTTCAGATTCGGTATATACTCCGTTTCCGTTATACATACCCTTCTTGAAGTCACCCTCGTATACGTCCTTGTTGGCATAGGTCTTTTTACCCTTGCCTTCGATAACACCGTTGATAAACTGTCCCTTATATACGTTACCGTTAGCATATTTCATGGTACCGTTGCCGTTAGGAAATCCCTGCGCCATCTCACCCTTATAAACGTCTCCGTTAGAATAGGTGATGGTCTTCTTTTCAAGGTCTACCTTGGCAGTACCGCTTCCCTCTCCCGAAAAATAGAGAGTTCCGCTGCTGTATGCTCCCTTTTCTGTCCATCCAAAGAATTTAGCCGTAACTCCGTCACCACTCTGTGACTGAGTTATACGTAGTCCCGACAGATACAGACCGAGTATTACGAGAAGAAGGGCTGCCACAGCGCCCATAGCACTTAAGGTAACGAGTCCTTTTAGTGAAAATCTTTTTCTTACTCTTCTTACAGGCCTTACGTTATTCGGTTGTTTAGTTCTGTTATCCGACATTTTAATTACCTTTCTGCTTGAACAGATCAAGAAGCATCGGGATATACTCGATACAGAGTATCGCTACGATAAACATAACCACTGCGGTTATGATTATCAGTCCGATAGATGTGTTTCTGCCGTGGTATTTGACGTCTGCCTTGTACTTTTGCTCCTCGGGGATATAGAATTTAGCCTCGTTCCAATCCTCTTTAGTAAGCTTTTCCTTATCGACGGTACAGTATACCACCTTACGCATGGCGCTATATTTGTTTTTCAGTGCTCTTCTGATGAAAAAGGTGTTTATATCTGCTTCATCGAGGGATAATGCCCTGTCTACAGAAAAAATTTCCTTTTTAAGAAGTGTTCTGACAGCTCTGCCCAACACCTTCTGGGTAAACCACATTACTACCGAAGCGATAACTATGCCTATATAGAATGCCCAGATTACCTTTGCCAGCGTTGAGTCATCGGCTGTCCAAAGGTCGGAAATGTGTAATATTTCCAATATATCCATTATTTGATCATATCCTTTGTAATAACTTCGCATCCGAGATACTTCTGGAGAACCTCGGGAACCTTTACGCTGCCGTCAGCAAGCTGATTCTGCTCAACAACTGCGGGAAGGATACGGCTTGTAGCAAGGCCTGAACCGTTAAGTGTATGAACGTACTCGGTCTTACCGGTAGCCTCGTTACGGTAACGCATATTACCGCGGCGAGCCTGATAATCTCTTGCATTGGAAACGGAGGAAACCTCCTTGTAGCCATTCATGGAAGGAATGTGGATCTCGATATCGTAGGTTCTTGCCATGGAAGCGGAGCAGTCTGCTGCTGCAAGCTTAACTGTTCTGAAATGGAAGCCAAGACCCTTAACAAGAGCCTCTGCCTTACCTACAAGCTCCTCGAATGCCTCGTCAGAGTTGTCGGGACGGGTGTACTGAACCATCTCAACCTTGTTGAACTGATGACCTCTTACCATACCTCTTTCGTCAGCACGGTAGGAACCTGCCTCACGGCGGAAGCAAGGTGTGTAGGAGATATACTTTCTGGGAAGATCAGCTTCTGTTAAGATCTCATCGCGGTGGAGAGAAACAAGTGCTGTTTCCGCTGTAGGAAGCATAAATCTTCTCTGGTTATCCTCAGCAGTATCAAGCCAGTAAACGTCATTTGCAAACTTGGGGAACTGACCTGCGGTAAGTCCGCATTCATAACCGAGCATGTGAGGAACAAGAACTAATTCATATCCGTCTGCAAGGTGGGTATCGATAAAGTAGTTGAGAAGTGCCCATTCAAGACGTGCACCCATACCTCTGTAGATCCAGAAGCCGCTGCCGGAAAGCTTTGTTCCGCGGGGATAGTCGATAAGACCAAGATCTGTACAAAGATCAACGTGGTTCTTGGGTTCAAAGTCAAATACGTGGGGATCTCCGAAGTATTTTACGGGCTCGTTGTTTTCCTTACCGCCGGGCTTAAGATCGGGATCGGGAAGATTGGGAAGAGAAAGCATAAGTGTTCTGTACTTTTCTTCGATCTCCTTAAGCTCTGCATCTATATTTTTAACTGTATCGGAAAGCTCCTTCATCTGAGCAAAGATGGCTGTGGTATCTTCTCCGGCCTTCTTCATCATGGGGATCTGCTTGGAAACCTTGTTCTGCTCTGCCTTTAAGCTTTCGGTCTTACCGATAAGCTCACGGCGCTGTACGTCAAGGGCAAGAATTTCGTCGATCTCCTTACATGCATCGTATTCCTTTGCTAAAAGTAATCTCTTTACTTCATCGGGATTTTCCTTAATAAGTCTGATGTCTAACATTTTTTTATCTCCTAAAATTTATTAACTCTATAGTATTTTTATTATTATATAATCACTCGTCAAATATATTTGATCCGCAAATCAGGTTGATAAGATTCTCAAGATCTTCATTATCCTGATACTCTATTTCGATCTTTTTTGCCTTTCCTTTATTCTTGATGGCAATTCTTCTGCCCATACGGGCTGTCATACGACGTTCAAGCTCTTTGGTGTAATCTATTACTACCTCGTTGCTGTTTTCCTCTTTTTCTTCCTCTGTTTTCTCGGAATTCAGCTTTTTAGCGAGCTTTTCTGTATCTCTTACGGTTAATTCCTTTTCTATTACCGTTTCTGCCGCCTTTATAAGCTTTTCTTCATCCTTTACAGAAAGAAGGACCTTTGCATGACCGGTACTGAGCTCATTGTTTGCCACAAGCTCCTTTACCTTATCGGGAAGATCAAGCAGGCGCAGTGCGTTTGCTATTGCGGGACGGGAACGTCCGATCTTTTTTGAGATCTCCTCCTGAGTCATTGAATACTCCTTAGAAAGAGTTTCAAATGCCATAGCCTCTTCTATGGGATTAAGATCCTCACGCTGAAGGTTTTCGACCAAAGCAAGCTCAGCTGCCTTTATATCGTCGATATCGAGGATAACAACAGGAACCTCGGTAAGACCTGCCATTTTAGCGGCCCTCCAACGGCGTTCACCTGCTATAATACTGTAGAAGCCCTTTGAATTTTCTCTTACGACCACAGGCTGTATAAGTCCGTGTGTCGCTATAGAGTCTGCCAACTCCGCCAGAGCCTCAGGCTCAAAGACCTTACGGGGCTGATTGGGTCTCGGCTCTATATCCGAGATCCGCAGCATTGATGTATTTTTAGATCCGGTCTGAAAATTGTCCTCGAATATTGCATCGAGACCCTTTCCGAGACCTTGGCTTTTTGCTGCCATAAATTCCTCCGTTATAAAAATGTTCTACGTGGAACAATTTATATACCTAAATTCGTTCCATTATTTCTCTTGCTATATCGAGATATGCAAGGCTTCCCTTGGAATATCTGTCATAAGCTATTATAGGCTTGCCGTGGCTGGGTGCTTCGGAAAGTCTTACGTTTCTTACTACAGGAGTAGATATCAGCTTACTTGCATAATATTTTTTAAGCTCGTTAACCACTTGAAGCGTAAGATTAAGTCTGCCGTTATACATAGTAAGAAGTATTCCCGTTATTTCGATATCGGGATTATAAAGCTTCTTTACCTGTCTTATCGATATCATAAGCTGTGAAAGACCTTCAAGGGCATAGTATTCACATTGCATCGGGATGATTATTCCGTCAGCCGCGACAAGCGAGTTCACTGTAAGGATACCGAGGGAGGGAGGACAGTCGATTATTATGTAATCATAATCGGCTTTTATACCGTCCAAACCTATTCTAAGCCTTTTTTCACGGTTGTCGAGGTCAACAAGCTCGAATTCTGCACCTGCAAGTGTTATATTTGAAGGGATTATATCAAGTCCCTTGAAAGCTGTTTTAATTATACAATCCTCGGCGGATGCTCTGCCGATAAGCAGATCATACGTAGAGTTGACTATATCTCTTTTATTTATGCCTAAACCACTGGTGGCATTACCCTGGGGATCACAGTCGCAGAGAAGTACTTTTTTGCCTTCGTGACCCATAGCTGCCGCAACGTTTACAGCCGATGTAGTCTTACCTACACCGCCCTTCTGGTTGGCAAAGGTCAATGTTACGCCCAACATATCACCTCCGTAACATAATATATTATTATACATTAAATTTGATATAATGTCAATAGCGGGCGTTAGTCTGCAACGGAAATCGAGCTATAATTATAGGTAAACTTGAGAATTTAATGTCAGAAATGTTCCATGTGGAACATTTTTATTATAGTGTGACCGTGTATGAGTAAGCTTTAACTAAATTCAGAGGTTTAAATGCTTAGGAACGATTATATTTATCTCGGTGCGGTCATCCTTTTCGTTAAACTCGGAAGATACGTTTATACCGAAATTCCGCACGGTTTTTATCGCTTTGTCTATAGAATTGTAAAAAATACGGATATCCTTTAATTGCTTAGGCTTTGTGGTCACGGCGTGTCTCGGCTTGTCCGAAAGAAGTTTGTCTATATAGCTTTCTGTGCCGGCTACGTTCAGAGAATGCCTGATAATATGGTCAAGAGCCTCATTTTGACGTTTTTCGTCTGATATTCGTATCAGAGACCTGCAATGTCTCTCGGTAAGCGAATTTTCAAGTATTAGCTTTCTTTGATCTTCGTTTAATCTGAGTATCCTGAGCTTGTTTGCAACATAGGATTGACTTACTGAGAGGGAGGATGCTATCTCCTCCTGTGTCATGTTGTAAAGCTCTTTTAGAGTTGAAATGGCCTCAGCCTCCTCAAAGATGTTAAGATCGCTCCTCTGTATATTTTCAACAATAGCCATTGCCGCAGAGGTACGTTCATCTGCATTTACAATTATACAGGGGACGGTATCCATCTTCAGAAGATCTGCCGCCCTTAACCGTCTTTCGCCGGAGACCAATTCATAATTTTCATCGGCTCTCTTTCTTACCGAAAGGGGCTGCAGTATACCGTACCTATGTATGCTGTCTGCAAGAGAAAAGAGCTCCCTTGTATTGAAGCTCTTTCTCGGTTGTCTTAAATTAGGTGATATTCTGTTGATCTCTATCATTTGTACCCTTTTGGTACTTTGGTCTGTTATTACCAATCTGCTCATTTTCATTTCCTCCTATAATTTTCCTTTAACCATATTATAGCAATATTTCTCCTTGAAGTTAGCAAAATATTGTATGGAAAATCGGATAATCTTTTGTTGGAAAATAAAATTTAAAGAGTGGAAAGGTTAATAATGGTAATTAATTCCAATATAAAGGGGATCTCGAAAAATCTACGTTTGTCGGAATGGTACTGCGGTGCGACCAACGAAAATCCTTGCCGTTTATCATCCTGAAAAATTCCTCATTTTCCTGTCTGTAGGTCTCAGGATCTGAAATATCCTCAAGGAATACCTGTCGCAGAAATCTGTAGCCTAAAATTAAGCCTTCCTCGCTAAAGTCTTCGGTGAAAGTGTCGAAATAGGGTATATATTCGGAGAAAAGTTCGGGCATGGTTACGTTTACTGCACCGTTATGGCTGAAATGGGTCATATTTTGCAATGCACCCATAAAGTCTATATAGTCCTTGACCTCGTTTGAATTCTCTGCGTAGTGTTCAGCCAGAAATACCCGGATATGGCGGGAATATTCCTCCCTTGTCATATCGCGGTCTGCCAAGAGACAGAGACGCAGGTATGTATACAAATCATTGAAGCCGACATTATTGCGAGAGTCGTCATAGCTGAAGTATCCCTTCATACCGATGCTGTGGAAGTACATGAAATCATCATATAGGGTATCAAGGGCGAAGAGGGGTGCAAGATAGTATTCGCCTGAGTTGATTGCTTCACCGATATAAAAGCTTTCGGTGTATTCGGCGAGTTCTGTAAGGCTGTTTACTATATTTTTGTTAAGTGTACAGCTTTCATCTGTCAACGCATGAGAATAACAGCGGTTATTGAGTCTTGCACAGAGGATAACGTTTTCGGGATAGGGGGTATCGGGGGGATCAAGGTTGAAGTCGCTTATGTAGATAAGTATCTTATTTTCGGGGAAGCGCTGTGCTGCCTCATCCGAAATTCCTCGTAAAAGCTTGATAAATGCTCCGCCTCGGCTTCCCTCTTCTCTGCCTGCCGCTTCACAGTCAGCGCAGAGGCAAAAGTAGGCATGCTCGTAGGGAGTAAGAAAGAATACCCTTTTGTCGGGATTTTCTTCCATATCGAGGAGAATACCGCGTGTTACCTTTTCGATAAGCTCGGGATCGGAGAAGCAGGCGTTGAAATCACCCGCACCCTCAAATCCGTCACCGTTATATATCGGAATCGAATTTTTAAGGTCGGAATGATCCGAATTATCGGTATAAAGACCAAATTCCCAAAGAACCTCATTATCGGCAAGGGAGGTAGAGAGATAATCGTACTCTGTTTGTGCTACAGGATGACTTTTGTCGGTATAAACGGGAGTACAATCGGTGAAATTAAGAAGCATTTGTGCTGTTTCAGCACGGGTAATGGTCTTATGAGGCTTAAGATAACGGTTTTTGTTTTCGGTAATACCGTTAATTACACCGTTTTTCGTAGCCCATTCAAAGGCAGGTATACTCCAGTCTGCAAGAGAGGTTTTGTCTGCAAAGCCGTTTAGAGGTGCGCTTGTATATTCACTTCTGTCATATTCGGTAAAGTAACGATAGAGAACGGTTACTGCCTCGGCTCGTGTAAGACCGCGGTTCGGTGCGAATTCGGAGGCTCCGACTCCTTTTACTATCTTATTTTCGGCTGCCCAGTTGATTGCGGAGGTGTACCACGTGTTCTTTGGAACATCGTTAAAGGATGTATAGTCTGAAGCAGCCTCGGCATCGGCATATCTCTGTAGAAGGGATACGAACATGGCTCTAGTAAGGGTGGTATTCGGTTCAAATTTGCCGCTCCCCATACCCTTAAATATACCCTTGCGGACGGTATATTCCACAGCGTTATAATACCATGCATCCTTCTTTATGTCGGGAAAATCTGTATTAAGGGGGTCCTTGGCCACGGTTTTGGGAAGGTTTTTGGTATAAAGGGATATACCGTAGCTTCCTATAACCGGATTGGGGGCAAAGGAGGGACAGAGCGCACCCTCAAGGGAATTCATTTCAAGGGTAGCAAGGCGGTTCCCCGTTTCGGGAGCCTCGGTCTCATTGTCATAGTATCTGTCCATGAAAATAACGCATGCTTTGGAGAGGGTACCGTTTTTAATAAGCTCTTCCTTGTCAAAGGAGGCGGTACCGAAGGAGGTAAGGTCCACAAGAGATCCTATGATACCCCATGGGATACAGGTCTCAAGATGCCAGCCGTTATCGGTTACTCTGCCACTTGATTCGATTTCTCGGGTAAGGTCTGCTTCGCCGAAGCGGGTACGACGGACTACGATCTCTTCATCCTCTGTCATGCCGAAGCAGAGCCACGCCTGATAGTCAGAGGCAAGGGTAAGCCCGGAATTTCTGAGGACACAGGAAGGGTCTATTGTAAAGATGAAAACATCGCCGTTCCAGGCATAGAAATCGCTTTCCTTTTTATACATATCAATGCCGTAGAAGAATTCATTTCTTCCGGTAGTAAATATAAAGCTTTCATCCTCGATATCCGCCGAAAAATAAAGTCCCTTTTCACCATATGCAAAACGAATATCACAGGCGGGATAATTATCGCTGTGACGGTCGTAGCTCGGGATGTAGTTTTTCTCATCGATATGAAGTGCTTTGCTCCAGCCGACAGCATCAGGCTCACCCACGGGCACGGCTACAGAGCCTGCCGCTTCCTCAAACTTGTCCATATAATACGTAGTGATGGCAAAGCATGGAGATACTGTTGATATAAGTATCGATAACGTCAAAATAATAAATAAAGCTTTTTTCATAATTTCACCTACAGAATTTTGTTAATCTTAGAATATCATATTTTGTGGAATTTTTCAATAGAAAAGCCCCACTTTTGAAAGCGGGGCTGATTTCTATGCAGTTACTATGGGTGTCGTATATGAGGTATCGGGGACACTTAAACCGAAGCTGACACTCAAAGCCTCGTTGACCTTGATCATCATGCTCTCGTCAAGATGTCCTATTCTCTCCTTAAGCCTTTTTTTATCTATGGTACGTACCTGCTCCAGGAGTATGACCGAATCACAGGAAAGTCCTACCTCATTTCGGTCGACCACCGAGCACCTGACGTCTATGTGGGTAGGGAGTTTGTTTTTAGACATACGGCTTGTGATCGCGGCAGCTATCACTGTTGGACTGTAACGATTGCCTACGTCGTTCTGTACTATAAGTACAGGACGCAGTCCTCCCTGTTCACTTCCCACAACGGGGCTCAGATCCGCATAATAAATATCTCCTCGTTTAATGCTGTTCACTCTTTTCACACTCCGTTTTGTTTTATTACACTATAATTTTTCCACAGCCCGAAGCATTTTAAACATTGGGATATATTTTTATTTGGCGACAATATTTGCCACCAATATAATTTTATTATTTTTTTGAAAATATGTGAGGCAGTACCCTATTGTCGATCATTTCGTTTTATATGTATATCAAGCACAAGAGCAAAAACCACGACTAAAAGAATACTCATATTTATGTTTTCAAGCATCAGAGAAATTTCTTGTTCTTTGATTTCTCTTACCTCGGACAGATTGTAGAGATGAAGAAATATACCAAAGTAGGCAAGCAGACATATGCTCAGACCTATATTAAGTATTTTTTCGCTGTATTTATTTAAACTGTATATTTTTTTCATAATATCACTCCTTATATATTTCAATAATAACATATATCAAAGGATTTTTCATTACTGAATTTAAGGCAGAGCAGGTAAAATATTCACGAAATTTCACAGATATATACATATTTCGGGTATATAATAAATTATTGTGAAAAATTATGATTAGGAGTGAAGGCATGATAAAAAGAGAAGATTTGAGAAACGTGGCAATAATTGCTCACGTTGACCATGGAAAGACCACTCTTGTTGACGAGATGCTGAAGCAGGGCGGCGTTTACCGTGAAAATCAGGAGACAGAGGAACGTGTAATGGACTCCAATGCTCTTGAAAGAGAAAGAGGTATCACCATTCTTGCGAAGAATACTGCAGTTCATTATAAAAATTCAAAAATTAATATTATAGATACCCCCGGTCACGCCGATTTCGGTGGTGAGGTTGAGAGAATTCTCAAGATGGTTAACGGTGTTATTCTTCTTGTTGATGCGGCAGAGGGCCCCATGCCTCAGACACGCTTCGTTCTTCAAAAGGCACTCGAGCTTAACCATCCCGTTATCGTCGTTGTAAACAAGATCGACCGTCCCGATGCAAGACTTGAAGAGGTTGAGAATGAGGTTCTTGAGCTTCTTCTTGAGCTTGATCCCTCAGGTGTCTCTCTTGATTGTCCCATGCTCTTCTGCTCCGGCAGAGCAGGAACCGCAAGTCTCTCTCCCTATGAGGCAGGTGTGAACCTTGAACCCCTTTTCGATACCATTATGGAGTATATTCCTTGTCCCGAGGGTGACGATGAGGGTGAATTACAGCTTCTTGTTTCCTCTATCGACTACAATGATTACGTGGGCAGAATCGGTATCGGTCGTATCGAGCGCGGTATGATAAAGCAGAATCAGGAGGTTTATATCTCCAACTATCATACACCCGATAAGGCTCCCGTTAAGACAAAGATCGTTTCTATCTATCAGTTTGACGGTCTTACCCGTGTTCCTGTAACAGAAGCAAAGATGGGCGACATCGTATGCTTCTCCGGTGCGGCTGATATCACTATCGGAGATACGGTTACATCCCTTGCAGCTCCCGAAGCTCTCCCCTTCGTTAAGATCAGCGAACCTACACTTGAAATGACATTCGCAGTAAATGACAGTCCCTTTGCAGGCAGAGAAGGTAAGTTTGTTACCTCCCGCCAGATCAGATCAAGACTCTACAAGGAGCTTCTTAAGGACGTATCTCTTCGTGTTGAGGACGGTGAGACCTCCGATTCCTTCAGAGTTTCGGGCAGAGGAGAGATGCATCTTTCCATCCTTATCGAAACGATGCGTCGTGAGGGCTATGAGCTTAGCGTAAGCTCTCCCCGTGTTCTTATGAAGGAGATCGACGGTGTACTCTGTGAGCCCTGTGAAAGAGTAGTTATCGATGTTCCCGAAACAAGTATGGGTGCTGTTATGGAAAAGCTGGGTGCCCGTCATGCAGAGCTTATCGAGATGGCTCCTCAGGGAAACCGTATGCGTCTTGAATACGTAATTCCCTCCAGATTCTTCTTCGGATACAGAAGCCAGTTCTTGACCGATACCAGAGGTGAGGGTATCATTAACTCTATCTTTGACAGCTATAAGCCCAAGCAGGGTGATATTCCTCTTCGTTATACGGGCTCGCTTGTTGCAAGTGAAGCAGGCGAATCAACCTCCTATGGTCTTTTCAATGCTCAGGACAGAGGCTCTATGTTCATCGGTCCCGCAACTCCCGTATATGAGGGAATGATCGTTGGCGAGAATCCCAAGCAGGGTGATATCGCGGTTAACGTTTGTAAAAAGAAGCAGCTTACCGCTATTCGTTCCGCAGGTGCGGATGAGGCTCTACGTCTCGTTACTCCCGTTCGCTTTAGTCTTGAGGAATCCATTGAATTTATTACCGAGGATGAACTTATTGAGGTTACACCCGAGAACATCAGACTCCGTAAAGCTATTCTCAACACCGAGCTTCGTCTTAAGGCGGAAAGCAAGAAGAGAAAGGCTAACGCTTAAATAAACTATAAAGGGACTGTTGATACAGTCCCTTTAAATTAAAGGATATATTATGCCGAACAAAGCATTTTTTGAAATAACCAATGCCTGCAATCTTAAATGCAGCTTCTGCCACGGAACCAAAAGAGAAATAAAGTTTGTAACAGAAGAAGAATTCCGTCATGCTGCAACGCAGATACGCGGCTTTGCCGATTATTTGTATTTTCATCTCATGGGCGAGCCTCTCTTACATCCCGATATAGACAAATTCTTTAATATTGCCTATGAGCTTGGATTTAAGGTCATACTTACCACCAACGGTACTCTTTTAAAAAAAAGACAGGATATTCTCCTTTCTGTCCCATCACTTCATAAGGTCAGCATATCCCTTCATTGTTATGAGGTGAATTCTATGGGAATCTCTCTTGAGGATTATCTTGCAGACTGCTTTGAATTCTGTGAGAGGGCGGCGAGCAAGGGTATTATATCCGTACTGCGTCTCTGGAACATCGGCGGTGAGGAAGATAGAAATGCCGAGATAATCTCTTCCATGCACAAAGCCTTTGACAGTGACGGTTCCGAATGGAAGGAAATCTATTCGGGTTATAAGATAAAAGAAAAAATATTTCTTGAATGGGGAGAACGTTTCGAATGGCCGGATATTGACGGTGAATATAAAGGGGAGGATCACTCCTGCTTCGGACTTCGTGATCAGATAGGTGTTCTCTCAAACGGAAACGTTGTTCCTTGCTGTCTTGATGCCGAGGGAAGCATTACCCTTGGAAATATATTTACCGAGTCCTTATCCGATATCCTTTTCTCAAAAAGGGCTGCGGAGCTGAAAAACTCCTTTGAAAAAAGAAGGGCATGCGAGCAGCTTTGCAAAAAATGCGGTTATGCCTCTCAATTCAGAAGATAATTTATAACTATATTGTATATTTTTAAAAAAACTCTTGATTTATTCACTAAAAAAGAGTAAAATAATTCTATATGAAAAAAATAATTTTATAGGAGATAGAAAAAATGGCTTTAGTTACAACAAAAGAGATGTTCAAAAAAGCTTATGAAGGCGGCTACGCTATCGGTGCTTTTAACATCAATAACATGGAAATAGTTCAGGCAATCACAGAAGCAGCAGGTGAGCTCAGATCTCCCGTTGTTCTTCAGGTTTCCGCAGGCGCAAGAAAGTACGCTAAGCAGGAATACCTCCTTGCACTTGCAAATGCTGCAATTAAGGATGCTGACATCGACCTCGCTCTTCACCTTGACCACGGTGCAGACTTTGAAATTTGTAAGGCTTGTATCGACGGCGGTTTCACCTCCGTTATGATCGACGGTTCTCACCACTCCTTTGAGGACAACATTGCTGTTACCAAGAAGGTAGTTGAGTACGCTCACGAGCGTGGCGTAGTTGTTGAAGGTGAGCTCGGAGTACTTGCAGGCGTTGAAGACGACGTTGTTGCTGAGGATTCCACATATACACGTCCCGAAGAGGTTGAGGAGTTTGTTGCAAAGACCGGCGTTGACTCTCTCGCTATCTCCATCGGTACCTCCCACGGTGCATACAAGTTCACACCTGCACAGTGCACAAGAAACGAAGAGGGTATCCTTGTTCCCCCTCCGCTCCGTTTTGACATTCTCGAAGAAATCGAGAAGAAGATCCCCGGATTCCCGATCGTTCTTCACGGTGCTTCCTCCGTTCCCCAGGAATACGTTAAGGAGATCAACTCTATCGGCGGTGCGCTCCCCGATGCAGTAGGTATTCCCGAAGAACAGCTCAGAAAAGCTGCTTCCCTTGCAGTATGTAAGATCAATATCGACTCGGATATCAGACTTGCAATGACCGCAGGTATCAGACGCGTTCTTACCGAGCAGCCCGGCGTATTTGACCCCCGTACCTACCTCACCGTAGCTCGTGCAGAGGTTAAGAAGATGGTTGCTCACAAGATCGAAAACGTTCTCGGCAGCAAGAACACTCTTTAATTTACGATCAAAATATAACAAAAAGGCTGTCCCTTGGGACGGCCTTTTATACTAAGCTGGGGTGAATATGAAAACGGTCAACATTCTTTCCCGTGATGATCTTTTCGCTGAGATGCTCTGCATTGAATTGAGAGAAGCCGGATATAACGCAAATGTGGGAAGAACTTCTCTTCCCGACCTTATAATAATTGACCTTGACAGCATGGATGCTGTTCAGGGCTTTTCAGCGTTGACCTTTTCACGAGACAAGCATGCGGATCTGCACCGACCCTTCGATATCGGTGAATTATTAGAGCTTGTAAAAAGTCGAATCGATACGAATAATGGTTCTGATATTAGCGATATTACGGATATATACGTATCCAAAAAGGAATGCTATTCAGTATATAAGAATGAACGTATAGAGTTTTCCGAGCTTGAGCACTCTCTTCTTCTTTTACTTTACGAATGTCGTGGCAGGGCACTGAGTACCCTCGAAATATCTCGAAATGTGTTTAAAACAGAGGATAATCCTAATCTTGTGCGTGTATATATCAATTATCTTCGTGAAAAGCTGGATAAACGCTTTGATATAAGACTTATTCTTACCGTCCGTGGTAAGGGATATATGATGAAGGAGTATAACGGTGAGTAATATTCTTATAAAAAATGTTCGTATCCCCTCCCTTTCCAAAAGAAGACTGGAAAGCTGTGATCTTCTTTTTGTACAGGGAGAAAAGAACGAAAAGGGGAAAATTCTCGAAATATCAAAGAGAATAACCGATAACGCTTCTCGTATCATAGACGGTGAAGGAGATTTTATTCTTCCTGCATTCATAGATCTCTCTGCAGATATCCATCACCCCGACAATCCCGAGAGAGAAACGGTTATGGGAGGATCCCTTTCTGCATTTAGCGGCGGTTATTCCGATCTTCTTGTCAAAAGTAAGGGGGACGAGGGTATAGAAGATTCCTATTCCTATTGTAAGCTTCATATCTGCTCGGATAAAAATGATAAAAACGTACCCTATGTATATGCAAAGGGGCTTAATATAAGAGAGCTTCGTGATTTTATGAAAGAAAGTGCGGAGAACGGTTCGGTTATTTTTCTGTCTCCCGAGCCTGATCCGTTATATCACAACAGCTGTGTTACAGAGGGACGTACCTCGTCTCTCCTCGGACTTCCCTGCGAGCCTGTATTAGCGGAGATTCGCCGTATTTTTGACTGTCTTACTTTAGCCGATGAAAGAGATGCACGTATTCACATAAGCGGAATATCCTGTGCAGGAAGCGTTGAGCTTATACGTCGTGCCAAGGCTGACGGCATTAAGGTTACCGCTTCTACCTCACCGGTGTACTTTTCATTGAAGGATGATGATATCTTCTTTATAGGGGCTAACGCAAAGGTTTATCCTCCTCTCAGAGGGGAGAGCGACCGCTTGGCGGTTATAGAAGGAATAAAGGACGGTACCATCGATTGTATCGATTCGGGACATACTCCGAGAACACAGAAGGAAAAGGGCAGGAGCATTATCGAAGCGCAGTACGGTGCCATAGGTCTGCAGAGTTGCTTTTCAGCGGTGGTTACCTATCTCCTTCTGCCGGGGCATATCGATATTTTCCGTCTATGTGAGCTTCTGTACCTTGCTCCTGCAAGGATATTGGGGCTTAAGGCAAGTGAAAATCTTGATAAAGATTGCAGAGCGTTCAATCTTGCTTCGATATCTACAGAGTTTATCTTTTCTAAAAGCTATTTAAAGGGTAAAAGTACAAATTCTCCATTTATCAATATGTCTCTGTGCGGAAATATAAGAGAAACATTCATTTTATAAATTAAAACGGTGCAAGCTTTGAAGTTGCACCGTTTACTTTTTTTATTTAGCTGATCTTAAATACAAGCTTGGTCTTGTATGTACCCTTGGGATCGAGGGTCATCATCTCGCGCTTGTTCTCAAGATCGTCGATCTTGCCGTCATCTGCGGGAATCGAGTACCAGGGCTCGATACAAACATAGGGAGCCTCGGTCTTGGGAGCATGCCAGATGCCAAGGTACTGCATGTCGGGATATTCAACTCTTACAGTTCTTGCGCTTACCTTATTCTTTAAGGTAACAGCCTTGGGAACGTTGTAGAGGAATACAGCGTCATTATCAAAGAGAGAATGCTTGAGGTTGATAACCTTGCCGTCGATACCGTCGAACTTTTCGTTCTTGCCGAGGTAGTAGCAGGTCTCGCTCATCATAAGCTTCTCGGGAGCAGCCTCTTCGTCAAATTCAAGGTAGTAATCCTCGAAGCTTCCGTCACCGCCTAAAGGTACGTTGAATCCGGGATGTCCGCCGAATGCGAAATACATTACCTTATCATCGGCATTCTTAAGGGTGAATGCAGTTGTAAGAGCGTTACGGCAGAGGGAATAGGTGATATCAAGCTTGAACTTGAAGGGATAGATCTTTAAGGTATCCTCGTTTGAGGTAAGAGTGAAGGTGATCTTTTTATCCTCCTGCTTTGTTACGGGAATGGAGGTCTTTCTTGCAAAGCCGTGGAGGTTCATCTCATATGTTTCGCCCTTGTAGGTGTACTTACCCTCGGTAAGTCTGCCGCATATGGGGAAAAGGTTATAAGCGTGACCGGTCCAGTATGCAGCATCACCCTGCCAGAGATATTCTTCCCCGTCAGCCTTGTTTATAAGGGATACAAGCTCTGCTCCAACGTCCGAAAAGCTTGCTTTTATCTTATCGTTTTCAATGGTATAGATCATTTTTTCGTCTCCTTTATTAAAGTTAATTTCATTATATCCCATATTTTTCGATAAATCAATATTTTTTTGATATTCTTCGCACATTTTTTCCTTTTGTATATGGGTCAGTCTTTTGATTTTTCTCTCACGGGAGAGTGCCTCGCCTCGGCTTTGACATTCCTCACGGTAAGCAAGGGTGACGGGAAGTCGCGCTCTTGTATATTTTGCACCCTTACCCGAATTGTGCACCTTAAATCTTTTTTCGGTATCATCTGTCATTCCGGTATAGAGTGTATTATCCGAGCATCTTGCGATATATACGTACCAGCTCATTTTCTATCCTCTTTTTTGGGGATGAGCTTTAACACTACAAGCTCGGGGCGGTTAAAGGCTCTAGGTATGAATGTCGAGCGCAGAGAAAGTCCCCTTGTTACCTCAAGGAACATTCCGTCATCGAAGCGGTAAAGTCCACCTGCGTATCGAGGAAAAAGACCTTGTTCGGGTGCGAATATTCCGTTGATAAGTCCCGGAACTATCCAATGTCCGCCGTGAGTATGGCCCGATAGCATCAGGTCTATATCTCTGCCGCAGAAGAGTCTCCACGGATCGGGACGGTGGAAGAGCATTATTGTATAGTTGTCCTTGTTTATACCCTTCATTGTCCAGTCGATAGCCTCGGGAAGAGGATCTACGTTACCTTTGGGAATATCGACACCGCAGATATTTATTTTTTCACCCTTTATGTCGACTGTGATGCTGCTGTCCTCTAAAAGTATAACGCCGTGCTCGCGATACAGTGATTTTATTTCCGTGAAGCTTCTTTCTATTTCCTTTTCCTCATGGTTACCTGCTACGGCATAGATGGGATAAAGGGCTGATATCTTTTTTAAGAACGAAAGGTCTATGGACAGATTTATAACCTCATCAAGCATATCTCCCGTCATTAAGAGTGCATCGGGCTTTTGCTCCGATATCATTTTCAGAAGAGTCTCGTTATCCCTGCCGTATTCGGTTCCGTGCAGGTCGCCTAAATGCACAAAGGTTATTTCCCGGCTGATCTTATCGCTCTCAAAAACATATTCCACTCTTTTCAGATTGTTATTATGTCCTATGATAAGATACAGAGCGAAGGCAAGTATTATTACTGATACCGTAATTAAAGCAAATATCATTTTCAATTCCTTTTAATTTGTTTTATCAACTTAATTATATAATAAAGTCCTTCAAAAGTCAAAGGACCCACCGAAACTTAAAAAACCGAAGAAGGAGATATTATGTCTTCGTCTTCGGTTTACTTTAAAAAATTTTTACAACGGGTTATCGGTCGGCATATGCGAGTTCTGCGGCCTTGTCCAGGAAAAGTGAATCGGCAAGAGCTTGTCCTAAATTTTTATGAACCTCTTCGATACTGCTGAGTGCCATAGCCGAACCGTTTTCTTTATGATATTCAGCAAGTATGAGATTATATTCATTTACAGTTAACTCAAAGGGATAAATATCCTGAAGAGCAAAAATTACAAGGTCCTCCTTGCATTTATTTTCGGCAAAGGTAACTCGCTCGGCTTCAAATTTGGTTATATCACCTGAATAATCTGTCGCGATGATTCCGTCTACAGTAGTATGGTTTATCTCCGCTCTTGCTTCTATATCTCTGTCAAAAAGGCTCTTACAGATCTCAAACTCCTTTTGAGGGTAACTGATAACCTCGCTTTGGGCAATTATTGCCTGCAAGAAATTATATCTGTTGTTCTTGTCGATCGTGTCCTTTATTATTTCTCTGAGCTCATCAACGGATTTTGCTCCATGTTCCTCAACTACCGTGTCAATGTCGGCAGGAACGATAGAGAATACCTTTAATACCGTTACATTGAATTCTAACGTTTCTTCGGCAACAGCGATTGACTTGGTCCAGTCTGAGGGAAATGTAAAGCTAAAGGTCTTACTTTTTCCCGCACTTAGGCCCTTGATAAAGGAGTCAAATCCCGGGGCAAACATTTCGCTGCCGATACGAATGGATATTCCTTTGCCGCTGAGAGCATTGGAATTATCATCCCTATATTGGGATGTATAATCGAATACCACCATATCTCCGTTTTCACAGCCCGTGCTTTTTTCTGTAAGCTTAGCGTATCTGCTGCCTATAGATAAACGCTCTAATTCAAGGTCTATAGATGCGTTATCAGTAGGTGTGTAATCAAATTTAAAGCTGTCACTTTTATAATCGGGGAGAGTGATGTATTTATTCAGATCGTAATTGTAATCAAGCCCCTCGATATAAGGTATTGCGTAATCTGTTTCAGCCTTGGGCATGTCCTTTTCATTATTGGATGATAAGGGCTCTTTTTTATCATTGGAGGGTGATGTTTCTTTAAGAAAATTTTCAGGTAATGCATCTGTGTCAAGAGATGATTTTCCATGGTTGTCCTTACAGGAAACAAGGGAAGCTGTAAGGCAAAGTATTGTAAGAAATATTGAAATTATTCTTTTCATTTTTTAAAAATCCTTCGTTTTATAATACTGTATGAGATTAATTGACATATATACGCTTAACTCGTCTTGACAGTATGCATACACATTCGTAGTTTATGGTTCCCGCAGCCCTTGCAAGGTTATCAACTGGGATATTGGCGCCGAAGATCTCAACTTCATCTCCCGGTTCTGCATTTACATCGCTTACATCTATCATGCACTGATCCATACATATTCTGCCGACAATAGGACATTTTTTGCCGTCGAGAATCATATATCCTCCCTTGGCGTATGCTCTGATAAAGCCGTCTGCATAGCCTATAGGCAATGTGGCTATTCTCATATCTCTGTCTGCGGTAAAGGATGCTCCGTAGCCGACGCATTCACCCTTTTTTATAGTGTGGATATGGGTGATATGACTCTTCAAGGTCATTGCGGGCGACAGACCCTTGGCAGGAGCCTCGGGAGAGGGGTCAAGACCGTAGAGAATAATGCCGCACCTTACGTAATCGAGATGGGTGTCGGGATGATAGAGAGTGGCGGCACTGTTTGAAATATGTCTGACCTTTAAGTTTATTCCCTCTTCCGACAGTCTTTTGTCTATATTACAAAAACGGGCGAACTGCACTTCTGTCATATTCGATTCGGGCATGTCCGAGCAGGCAAAGTGGCTGAACATACCTTCTATAGACAGTCCTTCTGTGTTGAATGCTTCTCTGATTATATCAAAGTCCTCTTCTTTGGCGGAAAAACCGATACGGTTCATACCCGTATCCAGCTTAAGATGACAGCGTAGCTTTCTTCCGACGTGCAGATTACTTTTAAGCATGCGGGCATGCTCTATAGATCCCAGAGCCGCTATGATGTTGTTTTCCGAAAGGATATTTGCCGCATCAAAAGGACAGATACCGAGTATCAGAATCTCACAGTCGGGGAAGCTTTCACGGAGCTCTAAAGCCTCTGTCACAGTTGCCACCGCAAAAAAACGGCAACCACAGTCATAGAATATACGGCTGCATTCACGTACACCGTGACCGTATGCATCCGCCTTGACTACCGCTATGATCTCAGAGTTTGGAACGGCGCTCTTTATTTTATTGTAGTTTGATCTCAATACCGATCTGTCTACCTCGGCATAAGCATTGTGATATGAATACATTTTAAGTCCTCATGGTTAAAACGAGTTTCAGCTTTCGGGATATTCTATCGATTCTACAGCGAAGAGAATACCCGTTTCCTCGTCCGACGTTTCGATAAGGGTGGGTTTATCGCCCTCTTCTTTAAGATATACAACTACAGAGGAATCGGTGTTGCAAGGATATACAAGTCTCAGATGCTCATCCCTTCCGATCTTTTGTGTTCCTATCTCGCTCAGCGTAAGGGGATCGATGGAGAACATATCGGTTAGCTTGTATATTCCCTTTGACAGCATATCCTCTGATAACGGGACCTCGATATCGTCGTAATATATCCAGATGCCCTCACGGTCTACCGAAAATCGGTAATCCTTAAATTTTTCGGGTGAGTTTACAGTAATCGATGCCTTGTCCTTTTTTTTCATTGTAACGGTTATATCACAGCCGAAGCCGTCTACCGTCAGAAGTCCCTTTACAGTCATGGGGTATTTCTGGTATGAAAGATAGTCGGGATCGCTCTTACACGAGGTAAAAAGCAGGGCTGTAAGGACGAGCAGGCATATAAATAATTTATATTTCATAGGCAAGTACCTCCGCATACTTATATTATGCGGAGGTACTGATTTTCATGTATAAGAAATATCCTTTTAGCCGATTATCTGGAAACCTGGGTAACAACGGTATTCTTATTAAGGAACTTCATAACGCGAAGAGCCTTGTTTGTTACTTCGAAGAAGCAGATGATCTTCTCTTCGTAGTCGTTGGTACCGTATGCACAGTAGATCTCGGGATTGCTCATGGTAGAAACTGCTTCGTAACGCTTGTCTGCCTCAAAAGCATCGCACTGAGCCTTGTACTCATCGTTGTAAGGAACGATAGCGTCAAAGGAGCTGATTCTCATCTTAACAAGAATCTTCTGCTTTCTCTTACCGTAGATGGTGGAGAGAGTGAGCATACCGCCGGCGATAGACATTTTTTCTTCTCTGTCAACGTAGATGTATGTTGCGGGAATGATTACCTTAGAGAGAAGGAAAGGATAAACAGGAACGATGATAAGAGCGAAGAATGTCATCTTCAAAATACTGAAAAGAATGATAAACGCAACGGGAATTACGATATAAGCAGCCCACATGAGTCTGCGAGCTTTTTTGTAGTCGCCCTCAAGCTTCTTTTCTACTGTCAGTTCGGCATGGTTGGTAATTTCGTTCATTATGTAGTCCCCCAAAAGTATAAAATTCACATATTGTTGCTATTATAACATATTATATATGAAATTTCAAGACAATTTTTATTAAAAAATATATTGATTATTAACGTTAAATGGTGTATGATATAATATGTATAATTATATTTTAAAGAACGGAGTTAAATTATGAAGGCAGTTATTACGGTTGTCGGCAGTGACAGCACCGGCATTATCGCGAAGGTCAGCGGTAAGTGCGCTGAGTATTCGGTAAACATTATTGATATTTCCCAGAGTGTGCTTAAGGAATATTTTGCTATGATGATGCTCGTTGAGATCGACAGTATTACCATAGACTATAAAGATTTTGTGGATATTATGACTGAACTCGGTCATGCCAATAATCTTGAGATCCACATGATGCACGAGGATATCTTTAACTCTATGCATAATATATGAGGTGTAAGAGATGTCAATGCTTAAAATGGACAATGTCCTTGAAACAATAAATATGATCAAGGAGGAAAATCTGGATATCCGTACCACTACCATGGGTATATCTTTATATGACTGTGTGTGTGACGATGATGACAGATTTGCCGAAAAGATCTACGATAAAATAACCATGTCCGCAAAGAACCTCGTTAAGGTTGGATGCGATATCGAGAAGGAATACGGTATTCCGATCATCAACAAGCGCGTTTCGGTTACGCCTCTTTCCCTTGTTGGCGGTTCTATCTCCTCCGATGGTTACATAAAGGCAGCGAAGGCTATGGATCGCGCGGCGGCTGAGGTCGGTATCAACTTTATCGGCGGCTTCGGAGCTCTTGTACAGAAGGGTATGAGTCAGTCTGCTTGTAAGCTTATCTCGGTAATTCCCGAGGCCCTTTCCGAAACAAAGATGGTATGCTCCTCGGTTAATGTTGCCTCCACCAAGGCAGGCATTAATATGGACGCTATCATCGAGATGGGTTCTGTTATCAAGCGCACTGCTTATCTCACCAAGGATGAGGGCTCTATCGGTTGTGCGAAGCTCGTTGTGTTTGCAAACGTTCCCGAGGATAACCCCTTTGTTGCAGGTGCCTTCCACGGTGTCGGCGAGGCTGAAAGAGTTATCAACGTAGGTGTTTCGGGTCCCGGTGTCGTAGCTGCTGCTATCAAGCGCGCAGGAAACTGTGACCTTCTGGAGCTTGCTGAAATTATAAAGAAGACCGCATTTAAGATCACCCGTATGGGTCAGCTTGTTGCAAAGGAAGCGGCAAAACGACTCGGAGTAGACTTCGGTATAGTTGACCTTTCTCTTGCGCCCACTCCTGCGGTAGGTGACTCGGTTGCTTACATTCTTGAGGGCATGGGTCTTGAGCGTTGCGGAGCTTGCGGTACTACAGCGTGTCTTGCGCTTCTCAACGATGCAGTAAAGAAGGGCGGCGTTATGGCTTCCTCCTCTGTTGGAGGACTCTCAGGCGCTTTCATCCCCGTTTCTGAGGATGCAGGTATGATCGAAGCTGTAAGATGCGGCTCTCTCACCCTTGAAAAGCTTGAAGCAATGACTGCGGTTTGTTCCGTTGGTCTTGATATGATCGCAGTTCCCGGCGATACTCCCGAGGCTGTTATCTGCGGACTTATTGCAGACGAGATCTCTATCGGTGTGGCAAACACAAAGACCACCGCAGTACGCGTTATTCCCGCTTATGGCAAAACGGTTGGCGAGGAGGTTGACTTCGGCGGACTTTTGGGTGTTGCTCCTATCATGAAGATAAATACCAACTCCCCCAAGGAATTTATCCTTCGCGGAGGACGTATCCCCGCACCTATCCACTCGTTAAAGAACTAAAATGTTAGGTACTTTAGTAAATATTGCCGCAATAGTTCTTTTAGGCTGTGTAGGACTTATATTTAAGAAGGCGATAAGCGAAAAATGCAGCGATCTTCTTATGAAGGGTATAGGGTTATGTGTTATTTATATAGGTATAGCCGGATCGCTTTCCGCAGGAGATTCTATCTCCCCCTATGATACGAATTCGCTTATAACTATTATTGCTATGACGGTGGGCGGTATTATCGGTCATGCTTTGAAGCTTGATTACAGAATGAACCGCTTAGGCGAGAAGGTTCAGGAGAAATTAGCCAAGGGAGATTCAAAGTCCACTATAGCAGAGGGCTTTGTTACGGCGTCCCTTATCTACTGCGTAGGTGCTATGGCGATAGTAGGTTCTCTTCAGAGCGGACTTAACGGTGATCACGATACCCTTTTTATAAAATCTTTGCTTGACGGTATCATGTCGATAATCTTAGCTGCTCAATTAGGCTTTGGCGTGCTTTTATCTGCAATACCCGTGCTTATATATCAGGGAACGATCACTCTGTGCGCTCAATGGATAGAACCCTTTTTGAGCACTCTTGTTATCGCGGAGATGAATTGTATAGGATATATCCTGATTATTGCTATTGGACTTAATATTGCGAAGATAACAAAATTCAAGGTAATGAACTATGTTCCCGGTGTTCTTATCGCAGGGATCATGGCATATATAATCGAAAAGATTCCCGCCGTGTACAACTTCTTATACACGGTATAAAAGGAGAAATAATATGAACGGAAAAATTTATATCGACGGCGTAATTGACTGTATCAACCGTGCATGGAGTAAGGGCGCAGAGGCTATAGACCATGCCGCGGACCTTATTTGCGAGGCAACCGAGAGAAAGAATAACGTATATGCCTTCGGATGTTCCCATGCAGGTATTTTAGCGGAGGAGATATTCTACCGTTCGGGTGGTATGGTTACCATTAACCCGATCTTCTTTCCCGGCTTTATGCTCAATACCCGTCCCGTTACAATGACAAGTATGCTGGAGAGACTTCCCGGTCTTGCAAAGATAATTTTCGAGGAGAACAAGCTTAAGAAGGATGACGTTCTTATCATCCATTCTGTTTCCGGCAGAAATACCGTTCCCGTTGAGATGGCTGAGGAGGCTGCTAAAAACGGGGTCAAGACTATCGCTATCACTAATCTTGAGTATTCCTCCGCGGTTACGAGCCGTGCTCCCAGCGGAAAAAAGCTTTACGAGGTATGCGATATCGTTCTTGATAACTGCGGATGCATAAGCGATGCTTCTGTAAAGCTTGAAGGTCTTGAGGAGAAGAGTGGTCCTACCTCTACAGCGGTGGGCGCAGCGCTTCTTAATGCAATGGTTATCGAGGCAGAGGAGAAGCTTATTGCCAAGGGCATTACTCCTCCTGTATTCCTCTCCGCGAATATCGACGGCGGTACAGAGCATAACGCAAGAATACTTTCTGAGTATAAAGATAATATTTTCTATATGTGAGGTCAAAAATGAAATACTATATAGCATTTGACGGTGGAGGATCTAAGATAGAGGGTATCCTCTTTGACGAAAATCTTAAGTTTATTAACAGAGTCAGAACCGGTTCTATGAACGTGTCTTTTTCTTCAAAGGAGCTTCTTTACAAGAATGCAAACGAGGCCATAGACAAGCTTATTGAAGGAACAGGTATCACCGAGATCGAATGTGTTTACGGTGTGTTCTCATGGCTTATGCGTGACGTAATGCTGGAGAAAAAGAATATTAAGTTCAATAAGCTTGATGACCGCGGTGGCGAAGGTCTTGTAGGTCTTTTGGCTGCATTTGCAAGCGAAAATTCGGTTATTTCCCTTTCGGGTACAGGCTCGGTTATTTTCTATATGGATAAGGACGGAAACGGCTATGAGGCTGGTGGTTACGGCTCTGTTATCCATGACGAGGGAAGCGGCTACCACATGGCAAGAATGGCTGTTGCCGAGGCTGTTAAGTATTATGAATGCAGAGGACCTCACACCCTTATCGTAGATGAGATGTGCGAATATCTCGGGGCTGAGGATATGGGTGAAGCTATAGGTAAGATATACGATTTCAAGGACAAGAGTCCCACCGCAGCCCTTGCGAGCTGTGCTCCTTGTGTTGGACGTGCTGCAAGACGTGGTGACGAGATAGCAAAAGAGCTTCTTCGCCGCAGCGGTACCGTTATGGCTGAGCAGACTCTTGGTCTTATCCACAGAAGAAACGTTCCCATGGACGTGCCGATAGTATTGGAGGGCGGACATTGGAAGAACGATATGCTTATGGTTAATACCTTCAAGGAGCTTATCCATGCAGATCAGCCCGAGAGAGAGATTATCGTTCCTTATTTCGAGCCCGTTGTAGGTGCGGTGCTCGCAATGCCTCACTTCACAGGCAGAAAGCTTACCGATGAGGATATCGAATTCTTAAAGGAAGAGTATAAGGATTACAGATACGTAATTAATGAATAAAGGCGCTGTATAGTGTACCGGAATTTGCTTGTTTTCATAGCGTAACTTATGCGAAACATAGCAATTTTTATACATTATAAAGAGGACCGTTGCTTTTTGCAACGGTCCTTTTTGTATTTACATTCCTATATTTTGCATGAGTCTGTTATTGAACTCCTGGGCGGCGTTGTAACCCATGCGCTTCTGACGGTTATTGATGGCTGCTATCTCGATGATTACCGCAAGGTTACGACCGGGGTGAACGGGAATCGTATTGGAAACTATCTTTAATCCCATGATTTCGGTATACTCATTCTCCATTCCCATTCTGTCGTACATCTTGCCCTCGACCCACTCCTCGAGGTTGATCACAAGGTCTATCTTCTCAACGTCCTTGACAGCACCCATACCGAAGATATGCTTGACGTCAATGATACCGATACCGCGCAGCTCGACGTAATGTCTGATTATCTCAGGTGCAGATCCTGTGATGGTTCTGTCCGAAACACGGCGCAGCTCTACTGCATCATCCGCAACAAGACGGTGGCCTCTTTTGACAAGCTCGATAGCTGTTTCACTCTTACCGATACCGCTGTCTCCAAGAATAAGAACACCTTCACCGTAAACCTCTACAAGTACGCCGTGACGTGTAATGCAGGGAGCGAGATAAACGCTTAGTTTGGAAATAAGAGCTGCCATGAACTCACTTGTGGCACGGGAGGTCATAAGAAGAGGAATATCGAATTCTCTCGCCATGAGCTTCATGGTCTCACAGGGCATAAGATCGGTGGAATAGATAATGGCAATAGGCTTTTTCGACATGAAGTCGTTTAGTCTTTTAACCCTTGTCTCAATGTCAAGCTCTATTAAATAATTATACTCTGATTTACCTATTATCTGTATTCTTGAAGGTTCAAAATGCTCGAAAAAACCTGTCAGGGGAAGTCCGGGACGGTTTACGTTGGCATTAGCGACCATAACCTCACGTTCGGGCATGTATATCTCTGTAAGATTAAAATCGGATATCAGGGTCTTTAATGCTACTGTTTGCTTGGTCATTTTTCTTATTCCTTTCCTGTTAAAAATGCTATGGCACGTTCAACGGCATCTTTCGAGTCCTTCCAGGGCTCATTTTCATATCTGTAATCAAATTTCTTGCAGAACCAGCTTATGTCCTCACGGAGCTTATCAAAATATGCAAGCTCTGTTTTGCTGACTGTGTTATAAAAATCTCCAAAGCGTTTTTTATGTATATTCTTCTGTCCTGCTTCTATGAATCTTCTGTAATGCTCAAGACAGAAATAGGGCTGAGCGGATATCTTCTTATCAAAAGTCTTATCCTCTGCCCAGAGACCTGCCGCATTCTCAAACATTCTCTGCATATTATACTCTACTCTTTCGCAGATGTAGCAGCTATGCTCTAATTTTTCTATTCTTCCGACAGCCTTTGTACCTTTACCTGAAAACAGCTCGGAGATTCCTGCGCTTCCGATCTCCTCACGGAGCTCGTTTAAGTGACTTTCTAACATAAGAGCCATTCCGAGACGGTTCTTCATATGAAACATTTTTTCATAATGCTTATGGCAGAAGCCCTGCTCGTTTGTCTTGATGCGTATATCCGGTTCCATCATGGAAGCACCGAGAATTATCTCAAGCTGATCCTTTTCAAATCTTTGCTCCAGGGCGCAGAAGGGACATCCGAGGCTGTGATCCTCGGCAGCCGCATCAAATGCCTCGTTTATCGGAATAGTATATATTTTTTCAAGCATTGTTATTATACCTCTCGTAATAGAATAAATACTGCTGTGCGAGTCCTCTGTAATTACCGAGGGTGCTTATATCTATGCCTTCGGGATAGTATTTGTCAAGAACTCTCTTTATCCAGACATCTACGGGAAAGGTGTCGGTCTTATCGAGCCCGAAAAGAAGAATACACGAGGCTACCTTAGGACCTACGCCCTTGATCTTCATTAATTGCTCTCCTGCCGACAGTGTGTCAAGAGAAGCGATGATCTCAAGGTCTGTTGCTCCCTCTGTGACTCTTAGTGCCGCATCGTATATGTATGGAGCACGGAAGCCTACCTTTAATTCTCTGAGACCGTCTATGCCCAATTTAACTATTGCCTCGGGCTCGGGAAAGGCGTATTTCTCTTCACCGATATTTCTTCCGCATCTGCGACAGAGAGCTTCTACCAAGCCCTTTATTCTCGGTATATTATTATTTTGTGAAATGATAAATGATATAAGGACCTCGAATGCCTCCTGTCGAAGTATTCTTATACCTTTTCCGGCTTCTACAGCTTTTTTTATCGTTTCATCCGAGCCGAAGCGGGATATTATATCCTCGTTCATTATGCCGTAATCGCGATCAAGACTGAGATATCTGAAAAGCTTTTGGTCAAAATCGTTTTTTGAGGTGTTATAGATCCTGACGGTGCTTTCGTTTTCCTGAGTGAAGCGGTAGAAGCTTCCCATAGCTACTCCGGAAATACCGCCAGTAGGATCGGGATCAAAACGGAAGCACTGACCGCAGTCAAATATTTTCTCTACGGAAAAATATGACAACTCGGATATTTCGATATATTTATTAAATTCGGTTATTTTCATATTGTTTTTTTAATATATAGGAAATTGAGTTACTTCGGGCATTGAAGTTAGAGGTTTTGACGTAGTTCATGCCCGATCATCGCTGCGGGTCGGCGCCCGCTTTTTTACATAGAGTCTTTAACGGACATTCTTCGCATTTGGGTGAACGGGCGGAGCAATATTCTCTGCCGAAGAATACCATGCGGTGGCAGAAATCCGATTGCTTTTCGGGCGGGATAATCTTGACCAGCTCCTTTTCTACCTTAAGGGGGTTCTTTTCATCCTTCGGTGTAAGACCCATTCTTCCCGCCAAGCGTATGCAATGTGTATCGGTAACTATAGCAGGCTTCTTGAATATATCTCCCAGCAGAAGATTTGCTATCTTTCTGCCTACACCGGGAAAGGTAAGAAGGGTATCCATGTCATCGGGAAGGACACCGCCGAATTCGTTTACTAACTTCTTTGCGCAGGCGGAGATATTCTTTGCTTTGGTTTTATAGAGTCCGCAGGGCTTTACGTAGCGTTCGATAAGCTCTACGGGAGCCTGCGCCATCTTCTCTTGTGTGTCTATCTCTGTGAACATATCCTCGCAGACGATATTTACCCTTTTGTCGGTACATTGTGCCGAGAGAATACCCATGACAAGCAGCTTCCAGGGCTCGCCTTTGTATTCAAGGGCGCATTCTGCCTCGGGATAAAGTTCTTCAAGGGCGGCGATGATCTTTGCTGCCCTTTCCTTCTTAACCAAGGCTGAGATCCCTGAGCAGAGGACCGAATACCTCGCGGTTTTCGATTATCATGCCCAATCCCTTGACAGAGGATTCAACAGGGTTTTCAGAAATACGGGTCACTATACCTAACCTCTCTTCAACCAAGGTCTTGATACCGCCGTCAAGCGCACCGCCTCCTGTCAGGAGTATGCCTCTTTCCTTTACCTCTGCCAGAACGTCCTCGCGAAGCTTCTTTAATATACCGTCGATGTTTGCGATAAGATAATCCGCATATTTTCTCATGACCTCAAGGGTCTGGGAGGAGTCGATGGTAAGCTCGCAGGGGAGACCGGTAACAGCATCTCTTCCGACAAAATCGTAGCTGCCTAAAAGGTAGGAGGGATGGACTGTTCCTACGGCTTCTCTGATCTTTCTTGCGGTTCTGCCGTCGATAATTGCGTTGTATTCCTTCTTTATATAGTTCTTGAGAGCCTCGTCGAGCTTATTACAGCCGTACTGTGCAGTACGGGAAAGCTTGGTCGCACAGCCTCTTACGATGCCTATCTCGGAGGTAGCGGCACCGATGTCACAGATAAGAATGGCTCTTTCGTCATTTAAGGGTTGATCCGAACCCATTACCGCAACGGTAGGAGAATCAACTACGCAGAGTCTTCTCGCACCTGCGTCAAACATCATATTACATATAGCACCGATATCTGCGGAGCTGTGACCGCCGTGAACGGTGAAGATGACCTCGGGACGGCGGATGTTTATCTTTTCAAACACCTTTGCCAGTACCATTGCCATTCTTTCATAGTCGCTGACATTTCCCTGGTAAATATGGCTGATAAGCTCATAGGCACCGGGTGTCTTATTTACAAGATTTATTGCATCCTGACCTGTAGCTACGGTTTCTCTGGTATACGCCTCGACCGCTACAGCATTGGGCTCGCGCAGTATTACTCCCTTACCCTCTGCATAAACTGTTATGATATGGCTTCCGAGGTTTATTCCTATTACTTTGCTCATTTTAAACTCCTAAAATTTTATATCGAATTCTGTTGATAAGATCTCTTTGATAAGCTCGGTTGGGAGACCGATGACGTTGTTGAGTGAGCCGTTGGTAGAGGAAACGAACTTTCCCGCCTCTCCCTGGATCCCGTACGCTCCTGCTTTATCCATAGGATCGCCGGTGTCCACGTATGCCTCTATCTCCTCATCACTCATGGGACGGAAGGTAACGTAAGTGGTATCGTGTGACGTTACGGTCTTATATCTTGTAGTCAGTGTAACTCCGGTACATACCCTATGCGCTCTGTCTGACAGAGATCGAAGCATATTTACAGCATCCTGTCTGTCACGAGGCTTTCCTAAAATTTCATTATCAAGGGCTACCACCGTGTCAGCTGCTATGAGTATTTCATTTTCCTTTAATTCTTCGGGATATGCGTTTGCCTTAATTCTTGAAAGGACTTCTACCGTTTCTTCGGGAGTAAGGGGTATATCTATATTTTCATCTGCATCTGTAGGACAGACTACGGGAGCTATCCCCATCTCCTGCAATAATTCGTAACGCCTCGGCGAAGCAGAGGCTAATATAAATCTTGTCTTATGCATTATTTTATCCTTCTTACACCACCGTTTTTAGGGGTGTGCTCTTTATATGCCTTCAGTATTGAGACAACCTCTTTTGGGCTCTCGTTGGTAAAAATGAAATGTCTGTTATTGATAAAAGCTGCCTTAAGCTCCTTTTCGCGGTCGAGCATATAGGTTTTCTGCGAGTTGTAGAGAATATCTCTCTGTCCCTCGGCGATAAGGAGAAAATCCGCGTTCTTGCGATCGCGCAGTACCCTCTGCTCCAATCTTTTTTCGAGGAGCATAAGGGGCTGTGAGCCGTAGATTATAACAGCCTTCTGAAGTATTATATCTCTAATCTGTGCCAAAGTCAACTCTACAGAGAGAATTATGTCAGAAAGTCCCATTTTAATGAGAATATCGGCAGAAAGGGAGTTGAATGCGTTAAGACGGAAATCTCCGTGCATCTCCATACCGCTTTCCCTTGCTAATCCGAACTGACCTATATTTGTTACCATGATATGCTCGGCAGAGCAGCTTTCGAGGGCTTTTTTTACGGCGCGCATATCTCTGTCATAGATTACGGGAGGTAAAATAACTCCGTTTGCCTTGCTCGCATCAAATTTTTCCAAAGGAAGATAAACTATATCGAAGGGATGCTCTGCGGGAATGCTCTTCGGATCATTGAATCTGGCACAAAGGCATTTTTTTGCTTTCTCCTTCGGGTAGTCGGTAAGAGTAAGCTCACCGTCAAAGTATCTTTGGTAAGGAGGTATCGGTTTGTTTTTTGAATGGTCGGAGAAGCTCTGGCGGGTCCTCATGGTGGCACGCTTGTCCTCCTCGCTTCTCACTCCGTTCATTTGCTTGGATATCCTTGAAACAAAGTACCCGTCGGTGAAGCCGCTTCTTGAAAAAAGATCGCGCAACTCCTTTAATTCTTTCTCTGTGGCATTTCTGCCCTCGTCAAGGAGCTTGCGGTATATACGGGTGACTCCGTAAACATATTCGGGACTCTTCATTCTGCCTTCGATCTTAAGAGAGCGTACACCAAGCTCAAGTATCTCTGTTATATGGGATGCAAGACACATATCCTTGATGCTTAAGGGATACGAGCCGTTATACTGCATACGACAGGGTTGAGCGCATAGGCCGCGGTTCCCGCTTCTGCCTCCGATAAGAGAGGACATAAGACACTGCCCCGAATGACATACGCAGATAGCGCCGTGAATAAACATTTCTATATCGATGGGAGAGCTTTTGCAGAGGGTGGAAATATCCTCTCTTGACATCTCCCTTGCACAGACCATTCGTGAAAAACCCATTTCAGCAAGAGTTTTTGCAGCATCCGAATTATGTCCCGACATCTGTGTGCTTGCATGAAGCTCGAAATCAGGAAAATGCTTGTGTATCTCACGGGCAAGCCCCATATCGGCACAGATAAGGGCATCAACACCGCATAGGTATAGATCGCGTATATATTCAAGGGCTTTCTCCATCTCGCGGTCGAGTATGAGAGTGTTTACGGTGACATGGAGACGAACACCCTTTTTGTGGCAAAAATCTGCTGCTTTTTTTATCTCGTCTATAGTAAAGTTGGTTGCATTTATTCGTGCATTAAAGTCGGAGCCACCGATATAAACGGCATCCGCACCACCCAGCACTGCGGCACGCAGAGCCTCGGGAGAGCCTGCAGGGCTTAATAATTCGGGTTTGATATTCATTTTTCTCTCCTTTCGGCATTCTTTAGGCGATTTTTTGCCGGATAGCTATTGTAAAATCCTGTTTATCATGCTACAATAGATATGTTTACTATATTATAATATATATTCTTTAATATTTAAAGGACTTTCGATAAAATTTATAAATATTTTTTAAGGTGTATTTGAGAATGGATATCAAGGATTCAAAGAGATTAGTATTTAAGGTAGGTACCTCTACTCTTACTCATGATAACGGAAAGCTTAATTTAAGACGTATAGAGAGATTGGTTACTACCCTGTCCGATCTGAAAAATATGGGTAAGGAGGTAGTGTTGGTAAGCTCGGGTGCTATAAGCGCGGGTTGTGGAAGAATGGGACTGGATAAGCGACCCGATACCGTTTCAGGTAAGCAGGCTATGGCGGCGATAGGTCAGAGCGAGCTTATGAGAGTTTATGAGCATTTCTTTTCAATGTACGGTCATGCCGTGGGACAGATCCTTCTGACCAAGGAGGAGACCGATAACCCTAAGATATGGGAGAATGCCAAGAATACCTTTAACACTCTTCTCGGTATGGACTGTATCCCGATAGTTAATGAAAACGACTCTATGTCCTATGAGGAGATCGAGTTCGGTGATAATGATACTCTTTCTGCCGTTGTCGCCAAGATATGCGAGGCAGACAGTCTTGTTATTTTAAGTGATATCAACGGTCTCTATGACAGCGATCCCCATAAGAATCCCGACGCCAAGCTTATCGAGCAGGTTGACGTGATAACCGATGAGATAATAAGCTATGCAGGGGGCGCAGGAACGGCAAGGGGAACAGGCGGTCTTATCACCAAGATCCATGCGGCACAGATCGCTACCGAGGTTGGAATCTCGATGTATATTGTAAATGGTGAGGATCCGCAGATTCTATACAGAGTCTGCGAGGGTGAAAAAATAGGAACTTATTTTTCCGCAGGGCAGAAATAAGTATGAAACATGAGGTGTGAAGTATGAATATTCACGAATATATAGAAAAACTTTGTTCAGAAACCAAAAAGGCTTCCCCTACGATGGCGACGAAAGGTGAGGTAGAGAAGAATGCTATTCTTTCGGATATTGCCGATGCCATTGAAGCAAATGAGGCTGAAATAATTAAGGCAAATGACCTTGACCTTGAAGCGGCGGACAAAAACGGTGTGCCAAAGACTATGCTTGACAGACTTAAGCTTACTCCCGAGAGAATCAAGGCTATAGCGGATGCGGTAAGAGAGATAGTTTCGCTGCCCGATCCGGTCGGTAAGGGCGAGGTTTATACTAACCGTGACGGACTTGTTATAAAAAAGGTACGTGCACCTCTTGGTGTAGTAGCGATAATCTTTGAAGCAAGACCCAACGTAACCTATGATGCGGCAGCTCTTTGTATCAAAAGCGGTAACGCCGTTATTCTTCGCGGCGGCAAGGAAGCAATAAACTCAAACAGATGTGCTGTTTCGATCATGCAGAGCGTTCTTGAAAGACACGGTGTTGATAAAAATGCCGTATCCCTTGTGGATGATATTACCCGCGAGGGAACAACGGAGCTTATGCAGATGAGAAGGTACGTTGATGTTATTATCCCCCGAGGCGGTAAGGGACTTATTCAGAGCGTTGTTCAGAATTCAAAGATTCCCTGTATCGAAACCGGGGCGGGTAATTGTCATCTCTATGTGGAGGCTGATGCAGACCTTGATATGGCGCTTGAGGTTGCCTTCAATGCAAAGTGCTCCCGTCCCTCGGTATGCAATGCGATAGAGACTATCCTTGTACATAAGGATATAGCGGAAAAATTTCTTCCCATGCTTGAACAAAAGCTTTCAACCAAGGGTGTAGAGCTTCGTGCCTGCTCTGAGAGCGCGAAATATTTTAAAAATTGTACTCCCGCAACAGAGGAGGACTATGAAACCGAATATAACGATTTTATCTTAGCCGTTAAGATTGTAGAAAATGTCGATGAGGCGATAGCTCATATTAATAATTACGGTACGGGGCACAGTGAGGCGATCATTACAAGCTCCCTTACCCTATCACAGAAATTCCAGACCGAGGTGGATGCGGCGGCGGTATATGTCAATGCCTCCACACGATTCACCGATGGCGGTGTATTCGGACTCGGTGCGGAGATCGGTATCTCCACACAGAAGCTCCATGCAAGAGGACCGATGGGTCTCTATGAAATGACCACCACAAAATATCTAATAAACGGAAACGGACAAACAAGATGAATGAAGTAATACTTTGTAAATACGGAGAAATAATTTTAAAGGGACAGAACAAGGGCTGGTTTGAGAACATCATGCTCCGTGATCTTCGTGCCAGAATGAAGCGCTTCGGAGAATTTGAAATAAGATATGCCCAGTCTATAGTATACATCGAGCCTCAGAATGAGGATTGCGATATTGATGCTGCTTTTGAGGAGGCAAAGAGGGCCTTCGGCTTTGCGGCTATCAGCCGCGCCGCAGTTGTGGAGAAGGATATAGATGCTATCTGTGAGTGTGCAAGAGAGTATCTTCCTCAGTTCCTATACGGTAAAAAGACATTTAAGGTTGAGGGTAAGCGTTCGGACAAGCGTTTTCCCCTTACCTCTCCCCAGATAGGTGCACAGGTAGGCGCGGTTATCCTTGAAACTACCGGCGGTAAGATCAAGGTTGACGTAAACAATCCCGAGATTACGGTCAGAGTTGAGATACGCGATCGCAAGGCTTACGTTCATGCAGGAAGCGTTAAGGGTGCGGGCGGTATGCCTATAGGCACCAACGGCAAGGGACTGCTTCTTCTTTCCGGCGGTATCGACAGCCCCGTTGCAGGCTATATGATAGCTAAGAGAGGTGTTATAGTTGAGGCACTTCACTTTGAAAGCTTTCCTTATACGAGCGAGCGTGCCCGCGAAAAAGTGCTTCAGCTTGCAGAGATCGTTGCAGGTCACACAGGCAGAATGAAGGTACACATTATCTCTCTTACTCATATTCAGGAGGAGCTGGTCAAGCACTGCGAGGAGGACTATTTTACTCTTCTTCTTCGCCGCTTCATGATGAAGCTTGCCTGCATGGTAGCAGAAAAACGTGGCTGTGAGGCACTTATAACGGGTGAGAGCCTTGGTCAGGTAGCGAGTCAGACCATGAGAGCGTTGACCGTAACCGATATAGTCGCAGACCGTCCCGTATTCCGTCCCTGTATAGGCATGGATAAGGAGGATATCGTTCAGATTGCAAGAAAGATAGATACATTTGAGACCTCTATCCTTCCCTACGAGGATTGCTGTACGGTATTCACACCTAAGCATCCTCGTACCCGTCCCGAGCTTCATAAGGTCGAGGCGCAGGAGGCATTGGTTGATGTTGACGCACTTATCAACGAGGCGTTTGAAACGCTTACAACTCATGAGATAAGAATTTATTAAGAGGTATTTATGAAACTAAGATCTTTCATAGCTCTGTTTTTAGCCTCGTTGCTACTTTTAAGTGCTTGCTCAAAGGAAAAGGATGAGGCTCCCGAAAAAAAGAGGAATAAAATCAAAGAAGCGGAAAAAACAGAGGCTTGTATAAAATCGGAGCATTATTCGATCGATCTTAATATAATGACCTACTGTTATTTTGATTCAATCTATAGCATGAAGGACGGCTACGGTGCTATGCTCGGAAGCATGGCTCCCAGCCAGACTGCTCCCGATTTTACCATGTCCCTCTCCTTACAGTACTATGACTACGGTACTCATTCAGGACAGGCTCAGACATGGCACGAGTTTTTTATTAATACTGCAGTTAATAGTATTCAGAACGATATATGCTATGCGGAAGCGGCAATTGATGAAGGTTTTGAATATGACGGACTTGATGAGAAAGTGGATGGTTATATCGAAAAGCTTAAGCTTGAAGCGGAAAATGAAAGTCTTGAATTTGAAGATTATCTCATTAAGTATTACGGCACCTCGGTTGCGGAAAAGGATATCAGAGGAGCATTGGAATTACAGATTTTTTCTTCCGCATATAAAGATAAGGTGAATGATGACAAGGCCGGTTCTGTAACAGACAGGCAGCTTGAAAGCTATAGGACGGATGATGCAGATGACGCTCCCACAAAGAACGTTCACCACATTCTCCTCACAGCGGATAAGTACGGCTCCGACAATAAGGCTAAGGCTAAGGCAGAAGAGGTTCTCGCTGAGTATAACAAGGGCAAGAAGGGTGTTGAAGCCTTCGAAGCAGTTGCAGAAAAGTATAATGAGGACGGATCCTCCTTCTATGAAAACGTTACCGAGGGTGTAATGGTTGCAGAGTTCAACGATTGGCTCTTTGACGATTCAAGAAAGGTAGGAGATACCGATATCGTTAAGACAGAATACGGTTATCACGTAATGTACTTTGACGGTGACGGACTTCCTACATGGAAGGCTGACGCTATTGAGTCCATTGTTTCCGAGGAAATGACAGCTTTTGAAAGCGGGCTGTTTGAAATTTATAAGGATACTATCATCTATGACACAGAAAGTATCAGGGATGTACCCGACATACTTCCTTACAATAAATAATATAAAATTTAGAGGGACCAAATGAAAATAAAAAGCTTTATATCATTAGTTTTAGCTCTTTGTCTTCTTCTTTGCGCTTGCAATATTAATGTTAAGGTAGAGGAAAAAAAGGAAGATAAAGAGACAAGAACCAAGACCGAGACAGAGCAGAAGGCCAAAGAGCCTGAGGAAGAGAAAAAGAAGAAGGGCGACATTGTTCTTTCCGGCGAGAATTATACGATAGATGTACCTATGCTTACCTTCCTTTATAATTCCAATCTTGCAAACTATATTCTGCCCTATGCTCAGTATTACGGTCTGAGTGCGGATGCTCCTCTTTCCGAGCAGACTTATATGGGTACCGAGCAGACCTGGAAGGAGTTTGTCCATGAGATGACTCTGACTGATGCGAAGAATTTTCTTGCTACTGCGGAACATGCTAAGTCCGTAGGCCATGAATTTCCCGAGCTTGAAGAAAGGCTTGATGAGCAGATAGATCTCTGGAAGGGTTATGCTGATCAGGTGGACATGAAATTCGATGACTTTCTTGCTCACTATTACGGTGAGGGTATAACCGAGGAGGTTCTCAGAGATACCTTCAAGCTCCAGTTCTACGTTTACAGCTATAATGAGGTCATCGTAGAAGAGGGTCTTTCCGAAATGCCTGAGGATTACTACGATACGTATTTTGCCGAAAACTGTGATGAAAATACTCAGACAGAGCCCACAAAGAACGTATGCCATATACTTATAAAATCTGACAGCTATCCCACCGATGAGGAGGCTAAGATAAAAGCTGACGAGGTCCTTGCTCTCTACAGAGCGGGCGAGCTTACAAGAGAAGCATTTGAAGCGTTGGCTTCACAGTATAACGAGGACAGCAATTGTTATTACGGAGACATTCCCAAGGGACAGATGGTTGCGGAGTTTGAAAACTGGATTTATGATGAGAGCAGAAAGGTCGGCGATACCGATATTGTAAAGACTCAGTACGGCTATCACGTAATGTATTTTGCGGGTTCGGGTGAGATCGCATGGAAGCTTGAAGCCAAAGAAAGCTATGAGCAGGAATGTCTCAGAACTGCAATTGACGGCTACGTGAAGGAATACGAGGACAGTATTACCGTATCCGAAGGGACCATAGATGTTCTGCCCGATGATATTCCTACAGGATACAAGGGTTAATATATAGATCAGAAAGGGAAAATCATGAAATTTAGATCACTTACAGCATTTTTGCTTGCAGTATTGATGTTGCTGGGCGCCTGCTCAAATGGCGATGTCAAGGATAAAAAGGATACTGCCGGTGCAGTTACCACCGTGGCTGAGCAGACCACGGAGCCGGAGGTTGCAGAGCCCAGCACAATTATATCCAAGAACGGCTATGTATATGAGAGCGATTCCTGTAAAATAACAAGCGAAATGCTTCAATTCATGTTCTATTATGATTTCTATAATACTTACGGTGAAACCTCTGAGCAGTATAATCTTAATACCGACCTTACCTTTACCGAACAGCTCTGCTATGCCGCAGAGAAGGACGGTATTACATGGCAGGAGCAGCTTACCGATAATATAACCGAGGATATAGAGGATGCCGTTGTTTATATCGAGCACGCGGCAAAGAACGGTTACAGCTATACCACGGTTGACGAATCCATCGAAACCACTCTGGATCAATGGGAGAGCACAGGCAACGCTCTCGGTCTTCCTCTTGACGGTTATATCAAGGCGTACTACGGAACAAATATTACCGAGGATATTGCAAGATGGGCACTTCAGGTCATCTTCAGCGCCACCGAATACAGAGATTATCTTAATAAGGACTTTGAAGACTCTTTAGACGATGAGGACTATGATAACTATTATAGCGAAAACCGTCTTAAGTTTGATATAGTTGATATTATTGAATACGATATGTATATCAACTTTAACGGAGTTATCAACGAGGACAGAGTCGAGGACATTATTGCCTGCCATACCGAGGAGGAGTTCAAGGCGAAGGTTGAAGAAAATATCAGATATTTCAACTCACAGCTTAATAACCCGAAGACAGAAGAAGCTTTAGCTCTTACTATTGAGAACTCCACCAAGACTATTCAGTCCTATTATACTGAGGGCGGTGAGTTCTCCGAATGGGCATTTGCCGAAGAGCGTCAGGTGGGTGATACCTTCTATTTAGAGAAAAATGACGGTATGTATCATATCTATTTTCTTCAGAAGACCGCATATCCCTTTGTTAAGGAGACTGCAGATTTTATGCACATGTATTGCTCGGTAGAAGCAAACGGAAGTGCTGAGGCAGCTAAGGCAAAGGCCGACGAGCTCTATGCGGAGTGGAAGGCAGGCGAGGCTACTAAGGAGAGCTTCGAGAAAATGGCAAAGGAAAATAATGACGATCCCGAATATCTCTATATAAATGCTCTAAAGAGCTATATCTCGGGTGAGTTTAACACATGGCTCTTTACGGAGGATAGAAAGGTTGGCGATACCGCAGTTGTTACTACCGATTACGGTGGATACCATGTTGTATATTACTTAGGTGAGGGTATGCCTGAATGGAAGATAACCGCCAAGGAGAATATGCTTAACGAATGTACAGAGAACACAATGAACGAATTGCTTGAGGAAGGCGATGTTTTGTCAGAAATCGATTACGATTTCTTTGATAAGCTTCCCAATATTCTTCCCGAGGGTGCAAGAGACTACAAATCAAGCGATTATAATACCGTTTATTAATATAGTTGGCCAACATTTCCAGGCGGGCATTGTCTGCCCGCCTTTCAATATATGGTGATTTGCTCTGTTTCGCGGGAATTGTAAGTATTTCAGAAACGAGCGAAATTCGGTGCGCCCGACGGCGCTTTTTCAGATAAGCATCGGCTGGATCTGGAGCCCGTTCATTGCGTGCTTCAGTGTTTCGGGTATCTTTGAGAAATCGGCTATCATGGAGGACGGCTTTTTTATTGGATCGTCCTGACCGAAGGGAACAAGGAAGATATTTTTTCTTTCCGTTATGTACCCTATATTTTTGAGATTTGCCGACAGAGCATCATTTGTTGCTATTGCTATGATCAACGGTCTGCAGTTTCTT
>SVTI01000098.1 GCA_015063855.1 Oscillospiraceae bacterium | reverse complement strand
GATTAAAGTAAGCCGTTCTACGGATAGTTAGCCAAAATGGCGATCTACTCATCCGTCATTGTCAGGGCTAAATGATAATTTTTTGTTTGCTGAAATTCACCTGACAATGCCACCTTCTCTTGCTAGAAAAGGCTTTTTGACAGTGCTCTTCGCATTATTTAAGACATATCCTTCCGGTAAACTGCTCGATAAACTGTAATTTATCGCTTACTCCACTTCGGGGGATAAAGAAAAGGCAATCGCAAACTTCAAGCCCGAAGAGCAGGGTGAAGGGCAAAGCCCTTCCAAGCCCGATTCTTGCCCGCGGGTGCTACCCGCTGAAGGGTGAAACCCTTCTTGACACATTATTTTTTAAATGATATAATTAACATATCAATTTTAAGGATATTAACGATGAAAAAAACTATAGGAATCTTTGCTCATGTGGATGCGGGAAAGACCACTTTGTGTGAAGCGCTGTTATACAACAACGGCGCTATACATCGCAAGGGAAGTGTTGATGGCGGTAACACCGTCATGGATGCTGCCGAGGTGGAGAGACAGAGGGGTATAACCTGCTTTTCGGGAGCGGCGGGATTTAAATATAATAATAACGATTATTACCTCATAGACACGCCCGGGCATACCGATTTTCTGCCCGATACCGAGAGGTGCATGGCGGCACTTGATTGTGCCATACTCTGTGTCAGCGGTGTGGAGGGTGTTGAGAGCAATACCGAGCTTCTCTGGGAGCTTCTCGGTAATTATTCTGTACCCATTATTATATTTATCAACAAGTGCGACCGTGATATAGCGGATAAGGATAGGGTATACAGCGAGTTAAAAAAACGTTTTTCTCCCGATATATATTTCTACGGTGATGATGAATATACCGAGGGTGTGGCGGCAAGTGATGATACACTCATGGAGAAATTCTTTGAGGGTATCCTTTCCGATGGCGAAATAGAGGATAAGGCTTCTGAGCTTTTGATGTCAAGAGAACTTTTTCCTGTTATCTGCGGCTCTGCACTAGCGAATGAGGGTGTTGATGAGCTTATGCGTGCCGTTGATATTCTCTGCAGAACAGATTATGACGAATCAGCTCCCCTTACAGCCGAGATATTCAAGGTAAAAAGAGAGAAGGACAAGCGAATTTTGCTTTGCCATATCAGAGAAGGCTCGATATCCTCAAGGGATGAGCTTCCCAACGGTGAGCGAGTCTCGGAGATAAGAATATTTAATTCTGCCAAGAGCAGTAATATCAATACAGCCAAGGCAGGAGACGTAGTGGAGCTTTGCGGAGTGTATGACTATAGGGCGGGCGAATGTATAGGCAGAGAATCAGGTGGGTTTAAGAGTGTACCTACCCTTAGCGCCAAGGTTATCTATCCCGATAACATACCCTCTGCAGATATGCTCTCAAGGCTGAAAATACTTGAAGACGAGGAGCCTACCCTGTCTGTAGAGCATATTCCCCAAACAGGCGAAATCTCTGTTAAGGTGATGGGTAGGATACAGCTTGAGATAACGAAGCAGCGAATAGAGGAGCGTTTCGGTATAGATGTGGATTTCGGCAAATGTGAGGTTATCTATAAGGAAACTGTCACAGAGCCTACCGTGGGCTACGGTCATTATGAGCCGCTTCGCCATTACAGCGAGGCGCACCTTCGTATAGAGCCTGCCGAGAGGGGTAGCGGTATCAGCTTTGAGAGTGAATGCTCTCTCAATACCCTTACCTCTAATTATCAGAACCTTATCCGTACTCATGTCTTTGAGAAGGATCATAAGGGTGTGCTTATCGGCGCACCCCTGACCGATGTTAAGATAACACTTTTAGTAGGTGCTGCCCATGAGAAGCATACCGAGGGCGGTGATTTCCGTGAGGCTGTGTACCGAGCTGTCCGTCACGGACTTATGCGTGGAAGAAGTAAGCTTTTAGAGCCCTATTGTATGTGCAGATTTACGGTAGAATCATCCCTTGGCGGAAGAGTGCTTTCGGATATTACGAGAATGTGCGGCAGAGATACAGTAACCGAGAATACAGGAGAGCAGAGTGTTATCATTTCCCGTATTCCCGCAGGGGAGATGTCTTCGTATCAGAGCGAGTTCATTTCCTTTACCCGTGGTAAGGGAAGGCTGACTATGACCTTCTGCGGATATGATGACTGCCATGACGAAGAGGCGGTTACAGAACGCTTCGCATACGAGCCGGAAAGGGATCTTGAGAATACCGCAGATTCTGTTTTCTGCGCCCGAGGAGCAGGCTTTTTGGTTCCTTGGCGCGAGGTGGAAAAATATATTCATTGTAAATAAATAAAAAAATCTTGCATTTTATAAAAGTATGTGCTATAATAAGCACAAATAAATCAACATGGAGGTATTTTGTAATGGCATACGTTATCGGAGATGCTTGCATCGCTTGTGGTGCTTGTTCTGAGGCTTGCCCCGTTGAGTGCATTACTGACGGTGGCGATAAGTACGTTATCGACGCAGATGCTTGCGTAGATTGCGGTACTTGTGCAGGTACTTGCCCTGTAGAGGCTATTGCAGCTGAATAATTTACTTATTGTAAAAAACAAACGGCAGGTTCTACCTGCCTTTTGTTATGATTTTGAAAGATGATTGAATTATATGAGGACGAGACTCTTACAAGGGTCAACGAAAATATAGAATTAATACAAAAAAAGCAGGGTCTCACTTTCGGTACGGATGCCTATCTTCTCTATGCCTATATGAAGGAGCAGAGAAGCTCTGTGGCTGTGGATGTAGGCTGTGGAACGGGTATCATATCCCTTCTCTGCGCCGCCAAGGGAAAGTATTCCAAGATCTATGCCGTAGACGTACAGAGGGAGTTCTGTGATGTGGCAAGGCGTAATGCGGAGCATAATTCTCTTGATAATATCGTAGAGGTAGTCCACAGCGATGTGAGAGAATTAAGACTAGAAGCGGATGTGGTGTTTACCAATCCTCCCTATATGCGCTCTGACAGCGGCAGAGCAAATATAAGCTCGGCAAAGAATATTGCAAGGCATGAGATATTCGGCGGTATTTCCGATTTTGTCGATTCTGCCTCCCGTATACTTAAATTCGGAGGACTGTTCTATGCCGTCTACCGACCTGACAGACTATGTGATCTCATTTGCGCTATGCGTGAGGGCGGAATAGAGCCTAAGCGTATGACCTTTGTTCATGCGACATCCGACCATGAGCCCTCCATGGTTCTTGTAGAAGGGAAGAAGGGAGCGAAGCCTTCGGTGATCTTGACCAAGCCCCTGATCCTGAATGACAAAAACGGTGAGACTGAGGATGTCAAGTATATTTACGAAAGAGGTGAATTCGGTGAGCAGTTCTGTAAGCACTGAAAAAAACAGAGTAGAGAAGGGTTGTCTTTATCTTGTGGCTACCCCTATAGGCAATCTTTCTGATATAAGCGAGAGAGCGGTCAAGGTGCTTTCTGAGGTTGATTTTATAGCGGCGGAGGATACCCGAAATACGGGAAAGCTGCTCTCGGTGCTGGGAATCTCAAAGCCGATGACCTCCTACTATGAGCATAATAAGAAATCAAGCGGTGAGAGTATCATACGCCGCCTGCAGGAGAGTGAGAGCTGTGCTCTTGTTACCGATGCGGGAACACCTGCCATAAGTGACCCGGGTGAGGATATAGTCCGTGAATGCATCAAGTCGGGAATTAAGGTGACAAGCCTTCCCGGTGCCTGTGCGGTTATAGTTGCCCTGACCCTTTCGGGTATGGATACCCGTCGCTTCACCTTTGAGGGCTTTCTTCCCGTTAAGGGAAAGGAGCGAAAAAATGCTCTTGAGGAGCTGTCATGTGAAAGGAGGACACTCATCCTCTATGAAGCTCCTCACAAATTGAAGAATACTCTTGATGATCTTCTCGAATATTTCGGAGACCGCAATATCGCTCTCTGCCGTGAGCTGACCAAGCTCAATGAGGAGATAATGAGAGTATCACTTTCCGAGGCTGTAGCCTATTATAATGAGCATGAGCCGAGGGGAGAATATGTGCTCGTTCTTGAGGGTGCATCCGACAGCAAGGCTGCCTGCTTCTGGCAGGATATGAGTATTGATGAGCATATAGAGTTTTATATCGCTGGGGGTATGAAGAAGATGGATGCCATCAAGCAGACCGCCCGTGACCGAGGAGTTCCCAAGAACGATATCTACAAGGAAACTCTCAAATAATATTCAGCAGCTTCATTTCATTACGCAGAAGCCTTTGACCCTCATCCGACATTTCCACCAAAGGTAATCTCGGTGAGCCGGGATGAAAACCTAAAATCCTCATTGCCGCCTTTACAGGAATGGGATTTACATCGCTGAAGAGGAGTGAATTAAGTTTACATAACCGCAGATGCATCTGCTGTGCTCTGTCATAGTCATGATCAAACCACAGTTTGCATATTTCACTCATATATTTCGGCATGATATTCGAGGTAACCGAGATTATGCCCATGCCTCCTACTGCAAGGGTAGAGATCAGGTTGTCATCGTTTCCTGTATAAACAGAGAAATCGTCGCCCATCTCATATATCAGCTGAGCAAATTTACCGATGTTTCCGCTTGCCTCCTTTACTCCCACCAGATTCGGGTGGGATGCTAAAGCACGGTATACGTCTATCGAAATATCAACGGTAGTCCTTGAGGGTACATTGTATATTATCATCGGTGCGTCTACCGAATCGGCTATGGTCAGATAGCTTTTGACAAGTCCCTTCTGATTTGTCCGATTATAGTAGGGTGTGACCAGCAAAAGCCCATCGGCTCCGTTTGCCACAGCGCATTTTGACATCATCACGGCATGGGCTGTGTCATTTGAACCTGTTCCGCATATCAGAGGGACCCTCTTATCTATTATTTTTGCCGCATGGGCTATGATCTCCTGATGCTCGGTATCACGAAGGGTTGAGGCCTCTCCCGTTGTTCCGCAGAGAACTATCGCATCGATCCCCTCGAGTATCTGGAACTCAAGTATACGTGTCAATTCCTTAAGATCCACTTCCCCCGACTCGCTGAAGGGGGTTATAACGGCTGTTGCCGTACCTTTGAATAGAGTTTTTTTATTCATAACAATTCCTTATGTAGTTTATTTATGGAGATATAAAATGATCAGAAACGAAATGCCCGAAACCACCCTTACAAAGAAGGATTTTTATTATGACCTGCCCGAGGAACGTATCGCACAGACACCCCTTGCCAAGCGTGATACCTCCAAGCTGATGATCGTAGATAAGTCTACAGGTGAGCTTGAGCATAAGATATTTCACGATATCATCGATTACCTGAACGAGGGCGATGTGCTCGTTATCAACGATTCCAAGGTGATTCCCGCCCGCCTTTACGGTATCAAGGAGGACAGCGGTATCGATATGGAGGTGCTGCTGCTGCGTGCCAGAGGCCTGGATACGTGGGAGGTGCTTTGCCGTCCCGGAAGAAGGGCAAAGCCGGGTACTACCATTATATTCGGTGACGGTCTTCTTCGTGCTACCGTTACAGATGTTATCGAGGACGGAAACAGAATAGTTCGTTTTGAATATGAGGGGGACAACCTCTATTCCATATTTGATCAGATAGGACATATGCCGCTTCCCCCCTATATCACCGAAAAATTAGAGGACAAGAACAGATATCAGACGGTATACGCCCGTGAAGAGGGCTCTGCCGCTGCTCCGACTGCCGGACTTCATTTTACCCCCGAGCTTCTCGATGCTATAAGGGCAAAGGGGGTTAAGATAGCTCCCGTTATGCTTCATGTGGGACTGGGGACCTTCCGCCCCGTGAAGGAGGATAAGCTGACCGATCACATTATGCACAGCGAGTTTATTTCTGTTTCTCGGGAAAGCGCCGATATTATCAATAACCGAAAGGGAAGACTTATCTGTGTAGGTACTACCTCCTGCCGTACGATCGAAAGTGCCGCAGACGAAAACGGTGTAGTACAGGCAATCTCGGGAGATACGGGAATTTTTATTTATCCCGGTTACAAATTTAAGGCGGTTGAAGGTCTTATCACCAATTTCCATCTTCCCGAGAGTACGCTTCTTATGCTCGTTTCCGCATTTTCTTCAAGAGAGATCATGCTCAATGCATACAATGAAGCAATTAAAAATGATTACAGATTTTTCTCCTTCGGAGATGCGATGTTCATACACTAAGCCCCCAAAAACTACGTTTTCGGGGGAGCCCCCGATGGGACCCGTACGCTCGCGCCGCACTCACCGTGCGCGGGTCTGCAAGGTGTAAAAACCGTGGCACATGTCCCCGGTTTTTACGAAAATTTATTGTATTAATTCTTCTCATATCCCGTAAGCTTCGGAAATGCGATGTTTTTGCACTGAAATATGCGTATGCTATGCACATAAATTATAGTATTATGTGTAAAAACCAACATAATATGTTGACAAAATGGATATAATAATATATAATAATACCGAAGGGAGATGATTTAATGGCTAAAGTTTCGACAAATATCAGTATCGACGCTGAAACTAAATCCAAGGCGCAGGTATTACTTGCGGATTTTGGAATGGATCTTTCTACTGCTGTTAATATTTTTTTGAAGCAAATGGTGTATGAAGGAGCTATCCCCTTTACTATCGCAAGAGAAGTGCCCAATGATATAACTCTTGCTGCAATGCGGGAAGCACAAGAAATAGATAAGCACCCCGAAAAGTATAAAAAATACAGCGATGTTGATGAAATGATGGAGGATATTCTCGGTGAAATATGAGATAGTTCCGTCTAATCAATTCAAGAAGGATATGAGGCTTGCCCAAAAAAGAGGGTATGATCTTGATAAGCTTAAAACTGTGATAAAGCTGCTTGCTGATGGTACCCCTCTTGACTCTAAATACAGAGACCATTTGCTTACAGGGAATTACGGTGGGTACAGAGAATGCC
>SVTI01000097.1 GCA_015063855.1 Oscillospiraceae bacterium | reverse complement strand
CTGGATCATAAAGGACTCATGACCATAGCTATCGGCGAATATAATGTCACATTTATCCATCTCAATAAGCTCAACCGCTGCGTCGTAGCAATCATTAGACTCAGAAATCTGCGTTTTCTCTGCATACTCGACCCCCATTTTCTCGCATGCAGTATGTGCTGCTTTCATAAAATTCAGATCGTAAGCAGAATTCTCGTCATGAAGGTAAATAAATCCGACTTTAATTTTGTCTTCTGTTTCCGAGAGCTCTTCGTTTTCCTCCTGTACTTTATTATCATCGAAAAACGAAGAAAGAAATTCGTCTTTATCTTCCTCGTCGGTTTCCTTGTCTTTTTTACCACTTCTTTTGGTTCTTGTTTCCCTTTCATTACTTTCGACAGCGGAGTCCTTGCTGCATGATACTGCCATGGGGATAAGAAGGGTGATGCAAAGGAACAAGCAAATAAGTTTTTTCATACGATTTTCCTTTCATTTTAATACGTTTTTTCTGAACTCATTATATCATCAAGTTGTCATAATTGCAAGCAAAAAATAAAAAGCTGTCGGTATCCGACAGCTTAATATTTATAAATTATGATATCTTAGCCGATTTTAGAGGAGTTAACCTTGATACCGGGGCCCATTGTAGAAGCGATAACGCAGCTCTTGATGTACTGACCCTTTGCAGCAGCAGGCTTAGCCTTGATAACTGCGCCGAGGAGAGTCTCGAGGTTTTCGTTAAGCTTATCAACACCGAAGGAAGCCTTACCGATGGGGCAGTGGATGATGTTGGTCTTATCGAGACGGTACTCGATCTTACCTGCCTTAGCCTCTGTAACAGCCTTAGCAACATCGGGAGTAACTGTACCTGCCTTGGGGTTAGGCATTAAGCCCTTAGGACCGAGGATCTTACCGAGACGACCGATCATACCCATCATGTCGGGGGTAGCAATGATAACGTCGAACTCGAACCAGTTTTCCTTCTGGATCTTCTCTACATATTCATCGGAGCCTGCGTAATCTGCGCCTGCATCGAGAGCCTGCTGAACCTTGTCACCCTTACAGAAAACGAGGGTACGAACAGTCTTACCTGTACCGTTAGGAAGTACAACAGCGCCTCTAACCTGCTGGTCTGCGTGACGGGAGTCAACGCCGAGACGGATGTGCATTTCAACTGTTTCGTCGAACTTAGCCTTTGCGGTCTTGCAAACAAGATCGAGAGCTTCCTTAGGATCGTAGAGCTTGCTCTTGTCAACAAGCTTTACGCTTTCAATATACTTCTTACCTTTTGTCATTACTGCATCCTCCTGAATTATTCTTCAACAGTTACGCCCATGCTGCGAGCTGTACCCGCGATCATGCTCATAGCTGCTTCAAGTGATGCCGCATTAAGGTCGGGCATCTTCTTCTCTGCGATTTCCTTAACCTGGTCCTTGGTGAGCTTAGCTACCTTGGTCTTGTTAGGAGTACCGGATGCTGTTTCGATACCGCAAGCCTTCTTGATAAGAACTGCTGCGGGGGGAGTCTTTGTAATAAATGTGAAAGAACGGTCAGCGTAAACTGTGATAACAACGGGGATGATATAACCCATCTGGTTCTTTGTTCTTTCGTTAAATTCCTTAGTAAAGTTAGGAATGCTAACACCGTACTGACCCAATGCAGGACCGATAGGGGGCTGAGGTGTAGCTTTGCCGGCTTCGATCTGTAATTTGATGTAGCCCATTATTTTCTTTGCCATTTTAAATTACCTCCATAAGTGGTTTTTCATCGAGAGAATTAAGCTTCAAATTTTTCCCTCTCCCACATAATAGCGAGCTTACTTAATAAGCTCAACACTGTCAGAGTCAAGCTCGACAGGTGTTTCGCGTCCGAACATAGACGCCATAACCTTGATCTTCTTCTTATCCGAAGAGATCTCCTCGACCACACCGACAAATCCTGCGAGGGGACCGCCTGTGATCTTAACGCTGTCACCGACAGCGTATGAAAGCTCGGTTACACGTGTCTCAATGCCGATCGCCGCAACCTCTTCATCGGTCAGCGGAACGGGCTTGGATCCGGGGCCTACAAAGCCTGTAACACCACGGATATTACGAACAACATGCCAGCTTTCATCGGACATGATCATCTTTACGAGAACATAACTGGGGAAAACTTTGCTTTCCACTTCTTTTTCGTTCTCGGTACCCTCATTCTCCACTGCTATTTCAACAGGAATGCGGATATCCTTGATAAGATGATGAAGACCTCTGTTTTCGATTATCTTTTCAAGATTAGCTTTAACTTTGTTTTCGTAACCCGAGTATGTGTGCGCTACATACCAACGCACTTCGGGACTTGATTCATGGAAATCGCTCATTGAAAATCTCTCCGTCGATTAATAGAGTGATGCGATCCAGCTGAGAAGCTCGGAGAAACCGGTATCTACAAGACCGATTACTACAGCCACAACAATCATAATAACAACAACGAGAACGGTGTTGGAGAAGGTTGATCTTCTGCTGCTCCAAACGATCTTCTTGAACTCAGCCTTGAATTCCTTTAAAGCCTTCTTAATACGCTTGCCAAGAGGAACCTTGTTCTTCTTAGCAGCGGCCTTTTCTGCCGCCTTAGCTTCTTTAGCGTCCTTTTTTTCGGTAGCTTTGTCAGCCTTGGCTTCAGTAACTTCGGTAACCTCTTCGGTTACATTCTTTTCGATATCAGCCATGTTAGCCTCCTACTACTTCGATTCTTTGTGAAGAGTGTGCTTACGACAGAATCTGCAATATTTCTTCATCTCGAGTCTGTCAGGATCGTTCTTCTTGTTTTTCTTTGTGTCGTAGTTTCTTTGTTTGCACTCAGTACAAGCCATTGTGATTTTAACTCTCATTATTGGCACCTCCCGATAGTATTTTTATCTCCCTCAGCGAAGAATTCGCGGCACTTTTCCACGACAAAAAAAGACCTCTCCGCAGAGGTAAAGTTATTTTAGCATATATTTTCTCGTTTGTCAAGAGGAAATATATTTGTTTACAAATTAAGGGATGCCGCTGCATCCCTTAAAAAACCAACTGTATCAACACCATATACAATACCGTACCCACACCTATAGAGAGTAAAGTATTCCTTCTGAATATATGAAGGACAACAACTGCCATCGCCGCTATAAGCTCAGGCAATCCGTAGGGATATACCGTAAAGGAGATGTCCTTGAAGCAATATATCACCAGCATGCCGATAACTGCAGGAGGCATAACCTTTCCGAGATAAGTTACCATTTCGGGGGTCTTACCGCTTCTGAAAAGAATGAAGGGCATTGCTCTGAGCAATAGGGTGACAAGAGCAATAACTCCTATAAGAAGCAGGGTATATGAGGCTGTTACGTTATTCGGCATTATCATCACCCTCCCTTCTGTCAAGAACCGGTCTTAAAAGAATCAAAGAAACAAGAATAAGTATCATCGAAGGGATAAGGAAATATTCGTTTCCAAGCATATTGCATACGACAAGACTCAGTAGAGTGGATGCTATACCAACGATAGCGGATATATGTCTCTTTGTAATAAGTTTCCTGCCCGAGGTGACCCACTGATCGGCAAAAATACATACAAAGAGTGCCGTCATAGCATACTCTATTCCCGCGCTGTTGAAGCTGTCGAAAAAGTTCCCCAAAAAACATCCGAGACAGCATCCGCATATCCAATAAAGCTGGTCAAAAAGCGAAACGAAGAAATAATAATTCTTTTTATCTACACCTTCCGGTAGCTCTGTCGTGCTGACAAGCGAATATGTTTCATCTGTCAGAGCGAAGATCATATAGAACCTTCTCCATCCCGTATCTCTGTATTTATCTATAAGCGAAACCCCGTAGAATACGTGTCGTATATTTACAAGCAACGTCATCATGATTGCATATCCGACAGAAACCGCATTGGCAAGAAGTCCCACACCTACGTACTGCATTGAGCCTGCATACATGGTACAGCTCATTATAAGCGCCCAATATGTCTCAAAGCCCGCCTTCGCCAACATAAAGCCGAAGCCCACTCCAAGCACGAGGTAGCCCGCCAATATGGGAAGGGTGTCCCTTAACGCCCTTTTAAGGGTTTTAGCGTTATTATTCTTCATAAAATTCCTCTTAAATCAACATTATACAACAGTATAATACCAAAATAATAAAAAGTCAATTATTATATTCCAATATGTTGAAAAAATAAAGCAAATATGATATAATAATATGTAAGCACATTTATAAGGAAGGTATAAAACAATGATAATAGATAAGATAGCTAATTTTGACAGATATATTTCCCTACATCCCGGATTTGCAAAGATCAAGCCCGTGCTTGAAAAGTACAGCGACACCACTCTTGAGCCCGGGAAATACGAAATCGACGGTGACAAGGTGTTTGCCGTAGTTCAGGGCTATGACACAAAGGAGGCTGCTCCCGACAAATTTGAAAATCACAGAAAATATATCGATATTCAGTATATTACAGGCGGCGCAGAGCAGATACACGTAAAGGAAATGACAGGATTAAGAATAGATTTCCCCTTTGACGAGCCTCATGACTACGAATTCTATAAAACCCCCGACTCTTTTGTTACAGCGGAGCTTGAGACAGGAGAATTTGCGATATTCTGGCCCGGTGAGACTCACCGTCCCGGAGTTATGACCGATAGAGGCGCTGCCCCTCTTCGCAAGGTAATATTTAAAATAGAAGCATAATGAAAAATTACGATTACATAATCGTCGGAAGCGGATTTGCAGGTGCTGTATGTTCCGCCGTTTTGTCAAGAGCGGGCAAAAGCGTTTTAGTGCTTGAAAAGCGCTCCCACATAGGCGGAAACGCCTACGACTGTAAAAATGAAGCGGGCATCCTCATACACAAATACGGACCGCACATTTTCCATACCGATTCAAAAAGAGTATATGATTTTCTTTGCGGCTATACAGATTGGTATAACTACAGTCACGAGGTGCTGGCAAGGGCGGGAGATATAGAATTTCCGGTTCCCTTCAATCTCAACTCTTTATATAAGGTATACGGAGAAGAAAAAGCAAAAGAGCTTGAAGAAAAGCTTATTTCTTCATATGGACCCGAAACCAAGATATCCATTGCCAAGCTCAGGAAAAGTGCGGATAAGAATATAAGAGAACTCGCTGAATTTGTATACGAAAACGTTTTTCTTCATTACACCATAAAGCAATGGGGTAAACGTCCCGAAGAGATAGACCCTGAAACAACAGCCCGTGTACCGATATTTATATCACGTGACAACAGGTACTTTCAGGATAAGTATCAGGGCTTGCCGAAGCTTGGTTATACCCCTGTTTTTGAAAAAATGCTCGGTCATGACAACATTAACGTTATGACCTCCGTTAATGCAAAACAGCTTCTCAGCTTCAAAAACAATAAAATTTTTTTCAAAGAAGCAGAATTCGAGGGCAAGGTTATATATACAGGCGCACTGGATGAGCTTTTTGATTATGAATACGGCCCTCTTCCCTACCGTACTCTCGAATTTAAATTCGAGAATCATCCTGTCACAAGATTCCAAAGTCACGCCACGATAAACTACACGCATGGAATGCCTTACACAAGAATAACAGAATTCAAGCTTCTGACGGGTCAGAAAAAAGAGGGGGTCACCTCCATAGTCAAGGAATATTCAAAGGAATATTCTCCCGACTCGGACAGCATCCCCTATTATGCGATAATAAATAAAGAAAACAACTTAATTTACCAAAAGTACGCAGAAAAAGCCCGCACCTTCAACGGTCTTCTGCTTTTAGGCAGACTTGCCGAATACAAGTATTATAATATGGATAAGATTATTCTTTTGGCTTTAGAGCTTTGTGACAAGCTCTTGGGAGATGTTTTATGAAACTGATTACTTTTACAGTACCCTGCTATAATTCACAGGCATATATGCGAAAATGTATTGACAACCTCCTTTTGGCAGGTGACGAGGCGGAGATACTTATAATAAATGACGGCTCTACCGACAATACCGCCAAAATTGCAGATGAATATGCAAAAAAATACCCCAATACAGTACGCGTTATCCATCAGGAAAACAGCGGTCACGGCGAGGGGGTTAATCAGGGTATAAAAAACGCAAAGGGTATATATTTCAAGGTAGTAGATTCAGATGACTGGCTTGACCCCAAAGCCCTTTCCGTTCTTATGTCGAAAATACGTAACGCCGTTAAGCTAAATAAGACTGTGGATCTTTTCGTTGCAAATTACGTCTATGAGCACCCTGATGGTCCCGGTAATGTTATGAGGTACAATAACGTATTCAGACAAAACCGAATCTGCACCTGGGACGAGATCAATCATTTTAAATCTACGCAATACCTAAGCATGCATTCGGTAATCTACCGAACAAAGGTGCTCCGCGCCTCGGGTGTTGTCCTTCCCAAGCATACGTTTTATGTGGACAACATTTTCGTTTATCTGCCTTTGCCCTATTGCCGAACTATATATTACATGAACGAGGATCTCTACAGATACTTTATCGGAAGACCCGACCAATCGGTACAGGAAAAGGTTCTGCTGAAGCGAATAGACCAGCATTACCGTGTTGCTCTTGCCCTTGTGAACGGATTTGACATGACGTCTATCAAAAAGCAAAGTCCCAAGCTCGCACGGGTTTTAAATCACCACATCTCAATGATAGTTACTATAACTGCCGTGTTTCTCTATATGGACGGATCACCGGAAAAGCTGTATATGTGCAAAAAAATGTGGGAAAAGATCAAAGAAAAGGATGAAACCCTTTACAAAACATTAAAATACCGCTCTCTTTCCGCTCTCACAACCATCCCCGGAAAACCGGGAAGAACGTTTACAGTCAGCGCGTATAAGGCGGCACAGAAGATATTTAAGTTTAATTAATAGCAAAAAGGAACCGATTTTGATCAGGTCCAGTAAAAATGGACAATAGAAAAAAGAGGACCCCTATGGTAGAATATAATAAACTACCATAGGGGGATTTTTTATGCCAAGAGAATATCGAAATATAAAAGAATA
>SVTI01000003.1 GCA_015063855.1 Oscillospiraceae bacterium | reverse complement strand
GCCTCAAAAGAAACCTACCAGACAGCAAAGAGCGGATGAGCAGAGACGCAGCCGCGAGGAGCTTAATGCAAGGATCAGGACTCAGACTCCCTCTAACCGTCAGGCTGTTCGTAACGAAAAGAAGATCAAGGGTAGTATCAAGAATCTTGAGATCAAGAGAAGAACCAATACCTCTAAGCAGAAATTCCATATTAAAAAGAAAAATCCTCAATTAAGAGGAATAATTATGCTCGGTATTGTGATATTTGTTTTGATCTTTGCCGTACTGTTTGGTTTAGTTGCAGGAATTGTCGCCCTATCTCTGCATGTTGGCGGTGGAGACGACCCTGTTCAGTACAAGCTACAGATAGGTGAGGAGCTTGAATCCGATTACAGTAATCTGATATATATGTCGGAGACTGAGTCCATGCAAAACGGAATAGTATATATTCCCGTTTCGGCACTTTCTGATATGTGTAATCTTACAGTAACCGGATTGACAGACGATCTTCGTTATATCGTCCGTGATGATGATTCACAGATAATTCGATTTATCGTCGGAACAGATCTTGCTTATATCAATGAATGTAAGGTCAGATTAAGCGGCGATACGTTTATAAGTGAAGGTAAGCTGTTTGTTCCCCTTGATTTCTTCATTGAATATTCCGAGGGGCTTACTATCAACACAGATCATGATGAAAAGCTTATAACTCTTTACCGTACAGTTGTCGGTAAGGACGATATGAGAAAGGATATTCTTGCTGATTTCAGATTTAAGCTTGATGTCACCGAGGGATTTATAGATGTTAAGGAATCACCCGATGATGCAGTAAGTGATAAAAATAATGAATCTCAAACAGCCGTTGTTTACAATAATGATGAAGGAGTTGCCTGATGACAACTCCTTTTTAGTTCATTAATTTTAGATATATTTTGCAACATCGATCCATGCTGTGAAAGCAGAATATCTTTCAAGCTCCTCTATTGTAAGCTCTATCGCGCTGTTGGAGCTTCCGGCGGCAGGGAATACCGTTTCAAAGCGTTTAAGCGATTCGTCAAGATATACCGTAATACCGTCATTAATACCAAAGGGACATACTCCGCCGACAGCGTGTCCGATATTTGTCTCAACCTCATCAAAAGAAAGCATCTTTGCTTTGGTGTGAAATTGCGCCTTAAATTTTGGATTATCGATCTTTACATCTCCGGCAAGGAGGATGAGTATTACTTTACCCTCTACCCAAAAGGACATCGTTTTTGCTATCCTTGCAGGTTCTGTACCGACAGCCTGTGCTGCGAGTTCTACCGTAGCACTTGATGTATCAAATTCAAGTATTTTATTTCCGATTCCGAATTTATCAAAATATTCTCGAGCTTTTTCGATGGACATGATATTACCTTATCTGAGCTTATACTGTATTGAGAGCTCCTTGTATTTTTCGCTGAATTCCTCGTTGTCGATTGATTTAAGTGCATTGAGATATTCGTGAGTATCGTAAGCATTCTGCACTACCTCTATCATGGTGACAGCGATGTTGGAGCAGTGGTCGGACACTCTTTCAAAGTTTGTAAGCATATCGTTAAGAACAAAACCATGCTCGATCGTACACTCGCCGACGCGAAGTCTTGCAATATGACGAGATTTGATGGAAGCGAGGATGTTGTCGATAACCTGCTCAAGAGGTTCAACCTCCTTTGCCATATCGAGATCGTTCTTTATATACGCTTCCATTGTAAGTTTGACGATATCGGTTAATGCTCTGTGAGCAACCTGAAGATCAGCAAGTGCATCCTCGCTGAACCCAAGCTTCTTATCATGCATTTCCTGAGCAGCCTTTATAAGATTAACCGCATGGTCACCGAGTCTTTCAAAATCACCGATAGAGTGAAGCATACGTGATACTTCGGCGCTGTCCTTATCCGAAAGTTCGTTTTTGGAAAGCTTTACGAGGAAGGTGCCTAATTTATCTTCATAGGTATCAATATCGTTTTCAAGTGTTATTATATCGTTGGCACGTCTCTCATCGTAGTTACCGCAGAGATTGATTGCAGAAATGATAGCGGTCTCAGCCTTACTTGCCATTTCGATACAACGGTTGTTACATTCGGAAATTGCAAAGGAGGGGGTATTGAGAAGTCTGTCGTCGATGAAGGTATATTTTTCTTCTTTGCCGGGCTTGTCTTTAATGATTATATTAGCAAGCTTTACGAGTAATTTCTGGAAGGGGAGAAGAAGTAAGGTTGTAAATACATTAAATACAGAATGCGCTACTGCTATAGTAAAGGGAGTAGTATCCGTTGACAGAAAATCTTTAAGTATGAAAAATGCGGGAATATAAAGAAGTAATACTATACATGTACCGATGACATTAAAGAGAATATGTATACATGCAACACGCTTTGCGTTTTTGTTAACACCGATACTTGAAATAAGAGATGTTACACATGTACCGATATTCTGACCCATAATTATCGGAATAGCCATACCAAAGCTGACAGCACCGGTCTTAAGTGCGAGGTTCTGAAGAATAGCAACAGAAGCTGCTGAACTCTGTATAATACCGGTAAACACAGCACCGACAAGAACACCTACAATCGGATTATTAAATATAGAAAGGATCGATTCAAAGGATTCAGGATTTGTCTTAGCAAACTCGGATATGGGATCCATAGCATCACCCATAAGCTCCATACCGAACATAAGTACACCAAAACCAACAAGTATATGGCCAAGGTCCTTCTTCTTGGTACTCTTTGCCATCATAATAAATGCTATACCGATGAAGGCAACAAGGGGGGAGAAGGAGCTGGGCTTAAGCAGTGCGATCGGTCCGGAGGATTCAATACCCGCAAGAGAAAGTATCCATGCTGTTAATGTAGTACCGATGTTTGAACCCATAATAACACCAACGGTGCTGGAGAGGGTCATAATACCTGAGTTAACAAGACCAACAAGCATTACTGTTAACGCCGAGGAGGACTGGATTGCTATAGTGATACCTGCACCCAAAGCCATAGCTTTAGCAGGATTAGATGTTATCTTTTGTAGTGCCTGCTGCAGTTTACCGCCAGAAAGCTTTTCAAGTCCTGAAGACATGATATTCATACCAAACAGGAAAAATGCAAGACCTCCGAGAAGCATAAATATTTGAATCAATACTTGTACCATTTCGATTTTGACTTAAAGTCTTTACCTCACAAAATATTTGCATTTCTGCACAAAATAATTATACTATATTTTATCTTTTTTGGCAATAGAAAAGAGAATTTTTATTACAAAATTCTCTTTAAATTTCTATTATTCTTTTTTTAACAATTTTAGTTAAAACCGTTGAAAGTAAGATCTTTATGCTATCACCGATGATAAAGGGAAGAATACATACTGTGATAGCTGTTTTTATGCTTGAATCTGTAAGCAATATAAACCATAATGTACCAATCGAGTATAAAACCAGTGTTGAAATTATCATGGTTATGATATTCCATAAATAAGAAACGCGGTTAATTTTTAATAACAGAGATGATATAACCGTCATAGGAATGTAACCAAGGATGAAACCTCCCGTCGGTGACAAGATCGCTCCGATACCTCCCCTGAATCCCGAAAATACAGGAAGTCCTATTATCCCAATAAGAACGTACAGGCATACACTCAGTACGGATATTTTCGGTTCAAATACCGATACTGTCAGGTATATAACAAGTGTTGCAAGTGTTATGGGAATAATACCGAATACGGGCAAAGAAAACGGTGAAAGTATACACAGTATTGCTGCTATTAAGGCAGATATTGTCAGTTGTCTGTATTTTCTCATTTTGTCAGTGTTCTCTGTATCGCATTATGCCAACCGTCAAGATTATTTTTTATATCAATTTCGCTCATATTTGGTATAAACTGTTTTGAGACAGATTTTCTTGATTTGATTTCGTCCATGCTTGCAAAAAATCCTGTTTCAAGACCTGAAAGATATGCCGCACCGAGGGCAGTTGATTCGATACACAGAGGTCTTGTGATACGCGAGCATAAAATGTCGGCTTGGAACTGCATTAGAAGGTCGTTAGCGCATGCGCCTCCGTCGACGTTGAGCTCCTTTAGCTTTATACCGCAGGAGCTTTCCATGGCTTTTATTACATCATAGCTTTGATATGCAATAGATTCAAGAGCCGCTCTTACGATATGCGATGGGTTAGATCCTCTTGTCATACCTACTATTGTTCCCTTGGCGTACTGATCCCAGTAGGGTGCGCCCAAGCCTGTGAATGCCGGGACAAAATAAACCCCTTCATTGTTCTTTAGCTTTGCGGCTACAAGCTCGCTGTCAGCCGCAGAAGTGATAAATTGCATTTGATCGCGAAGCCATTGGATAACCGCACCTCCTACAAATACCGAGCCTTCAAGTGCATAGGTTATCTTGTTATTAATACCCCATGCTATCGTTGATATAAGGCCGTTTTTGTTAATATGTGGTTTATCTCCTATATTAAGAAGAAGGAAGCATCCCGTACCATAAGTGTTTTTGGCTTCACCTTTTGCAAAGCAGGTCTGACCGAAAAGTGCCGCCTGCTGATCACCTGCAATGCCACATATAGCTATCTCGTGGCCGAAAAGTGAGAGATCTGTGCTTCCGAAGTGGCAACTAGACGGCTTTACCGTTGGGAGTATGGATTCCGGAATATCGAATAACTTTAGAAGGTCTTTGTCCCAACAAAGCTCGTTTATGTTATAAAGCATCGTTCTTGCCGCATTAGAATAATCTGTTGCGTGAACCTTACCACCCGTCAGATTCCATAGAAGCCATGTATCTACAGTGCCGAATAATATATCACCATTTTGGGCTTTATCTCTTACACCCTCAATGTTGTCGAGTATCCATTTGATCTTTGTAGCAGAAAAGTAGGCATCGATGACAAGACCGGTCTTGTCTCTTATTATATCTGTATAACCCCTTTTTTTCAGCCGATCACAGTATTGTGAAGTTCTTCTGCATTGCCAAACAATTGCATTATATACAGGTATACCCGTATTTCTATCCCAAAGTATTGTTGTTTCTCTTTGATTTGTGATACCTATAGAATCTATCTCACAGGCATTGATGCCACTCTTCTCAAGCGCTTCCTTTAATACGGTCAGCTGTGTTGACCATATTTCGACGGCATCGTGTTCTACATGACCGGGCGAAGGGAAGTACTGAGTAAATTCCTTCTGCGAAATCGAAACGATATTACCGTTTCTGTCGAATATTATGCATCTTGAACTTGTGGTTCCGCCGTCAAGGGCGATAATATATTTCTTGTTCATTTTAGTTTATATACCTTATAGCATTGGGTATGACTTCGACAGTTACAGATTCGGCAGCTTCTACCTCGCCGTCAGCACATACTGTCTGTGTGTTCTCTATTATGATTTTTTTGCACTTTTCGTATTTGATAACATTTTTGAATTTATCGACCGGTTTACATGTGTTCGCATTCATAAATGTACCCTTTCGGTAATCACCTACAAGGGCAATAAATTTAGCTCTGGATATCTTTGAAACAATGAGCAAATCAAGGAGTCCGTCGTTAGCTTTTGCTAAAGGAAGCGCCTTGAATCCTCCGCCGCAATAGGGAAGATTACCTATAGCAGTTAAAAGCACAGGATTATCGTAAATCTTTACTCTATCCATTCGATCGGTTACTGTTATCTTGAAATTCTTGCCCATCTTATGGAAGAGTACGTTTGCAACTCCGAGGATATATGCCGTTGAACCGGAAATGAGCTTTTTGTTTTTATATAAAGAAGTTTTTTCAACAACATCGCAGTCAAAACCGATATTTAGCATATTAGCTGCATATCTGCCGTTGTATTTTATAAGATCAATCAGATGTTCACCCTTTTTATCCTTGAAGGCACGAACAAAATCATTACCGCTTCCCGTAGGCATAACCGAGAATGCCGCTCTGTCATTTGCCTCGGCTGACATTATTCCGTTAACAACCTCGTTAAGCGTACCATCACCGCCGCATACAATAAATCGGAGCTGACCCCGGTAATTAAGACAGCATTCTTTTACATATCTTTGTGCATCACCAACGGATTTTGTAGTATATTTAATTATGCTTTCTTTGTTAATATCAGCATTAACGGCATCACCATGTCCTGCCTTTGGATTAATTATCTGAAATATCTTCATACTAGCTCCTTACACTAAATTAAATTTATTATATCACATGTTGATAATTATTTCAAGCATTGTCGAAGATATTGATAGTTTGTGATATTAACAGAAAATAACTCGTAAGTTCAAGAAAAATTAATTTAAAATACTGTTGACTTGTGATGATTTTTGATATATAATATTTCTAATATAATTATTGGAGGTATAACGATGAGTTTTGAAGAATCCTACAAGTTTACAAAAGAAGCTTTAACCTTTGATGACGTGCTTCTTATTCCCGCTAAAAGTTCTGTTCTTCCCGCTGACATAAAGCTCGGTACCAGACTTACAAAGAAGATCACACTTAACGTACCGATCCTTTCTGCTGCTATGGATACTGTTACCGAATCAACAATGGCTATTGCGATTGCTCGTGAGGGCGGTGCAGGTGTAATTCATAAAAATATGCCCCTCGAAAGACAGGTTGACGAGGTTGAACGCGTAAAGAGAAGTGAAAACGGAGTTATTCTCGATCCTCTTTTCCTTTCCCCCGATAATTATGTTTATGAAGCTGAAGAGCTTATGGCTAAGTATAAGATTTCCGGTGTACCGATCTGTGATGAGAACCGAAAGCTTGTTGGTATTATTACCAACCGCGATATGAGATTCCTCTCCTCAATGGATATGCAGATAAAGGAGGTTATGACAAGAGATAATCTTATAACCTCTAAGGTTGGTACAAGCCATGCTGAGGCTCAGGAAATTCTTCGTCAGCATAAGATAGAGAAGCTTCCTCTTGTTGACGACAATTACATTCTCCGTGGTCTTATAACAATAAAGGATATCGAAAAGGGTAACAAGTACCCCAATTCCGCTAAGGATTCTCAGGGCAGACTTCTTTGTGGTGCCGCTATCGGCGCAACCGCTGACGTACTTGTACGTGCAGAAGCACTCCTTAAGGCAGGAGCAGACTTCCTCGTACTTGACTCTGCTCACGGTCATTCTCAAAACATTCTTAACTCTATTAAGAAGGTTAAGGAAGCATTCCCCGAAGCACAGCTTATCGCAGGTAACATCGCAACAGCCGAGGCTGCTGTTGATATGATCAAGGCGGGTGCTGATGCTATCAAGGTTGGTATCGGCCCCGGTTCAATCTGTACTACACGTGTTGTTGCAGGTATCGGTGTACCTCAGGTAACTGCAATCTTTGACGTAGCAAGAGCTGCTAAGGAATATGATATTCCCGTTATCGCTGACGGCGGTATCAAGTATTCCGGTGACATCACCAAGGCGATCGCTGCAGGTGCTGACGTTATCATGGTCGGTTCTCTTCTCGCAGGATGTGAGGAAAGCCCCGGTGAAACCGAAATCTATCAGGGAAGACGATTCAAGCTCTACCGTGGTATGGGTTCGCTCGCTGCTATGGAGAAGGGCTCCAAGGACAGATACTTCCAGGAAAACAACAAGAAGCTCGTTCCCGAAGGCATCGAGGGTCGTGTTCCTTACAAGGGTCCTGTTGCTGATACCATTTATCAGCTTCTCGGTGGTCTTCGTAGTGGTATGGGTTACTGCGGTACTGAGACTGTTGCACTTCTTAAGGAGCACGGACAGTTTGTTCGTATCACAGGTGCCGGTCTTCGCGAGTCTCATCCTCATGATGTTTCTATCACAAAGGAAGCTCCCAACTACAGTACAATGTCCTAATTTATTTTTAATAAAAAAAGCGGGCGCCGGCCCGCACCGATGATCGGGCATGAATCGTGCATAATTCTGCTTCTTCAAGTGCCCGAAGTAACGCAATTTCCTATATATTAAAAAGCTCCGATTTCTCGGAGCTTTTTTTGTGTTTAATTGAATTTAAAGGAATAGAGTTTTGTACCATTCTTCATCTCAAATGTTACTGTAACCTCTTTGCCTTCATAGGCCAAAAGATCAAGATTGAGATTCTTGGTAATCTCATCTCCTGTAAACCAACCGGTTGTAATGCTGTTTCCGTTAAAATCAGCTACTGTAACATTCATTGTACCGCTATAGTTTATTTCAAGACTGTCGCCGCTGAATATAATAGGCTTAGTAATAAGTGTATTACCCTGTGCCGACATAAAGCCGTCTATACGAACTGTATATCTGTAGAGAATATCACACTTCTTGGATGCATCATATTCATCCATATAGAAGGATATCTCACGATCAGAGGTTTCTATCAGACCTACTGTAGGATAACCGCAATCAGGATATACATACATTTGACCGTTGGCGGGCGCGATAAAGGGTTTGTCGCTTCTGTTCCAATTCAAACCGTCACGGCTTGACATAAAGTAAACATCAGTCCACTTCTCGCCTGCCGCTACATCATATACGAAGTGGGTAGGCATACCGATATAGGTTTCGGGTGCACGGTAGTAGGGAATAACGGCATTTGCGTACATCTGGTAGTCGATAGCGTCATCATAGTTAAGCGGAATCGGAGTCGTCCAGTTAATACAGTCATCACTTTCCGAGTATCTTATATCACGGATGATCTTATCGGGATTAGCCTCAACATATTCACGGGTGAGGTTATAATTATCGCCTACATGGAAGCCTCTTACATAGGAAATATATTTACCCTTAACTTCATCATAATATACAGTATTGAGAGTATCAAAATAACATCCGCCTGTTTCCTCGGGCTTACCCATCATCTTAGCTTCATTAGGCCAGAATTCAAAGTAATCACCGTTATTATTGGTGTATTCAAGGAACATTCCGTCCGCCCACTGACCGTATACACCTCGAAGCGCACCTGCGTTTTCATCATAGAAAACATAAAGTGCGGAGGGGCTGACAACCTCACTTGTAACAATATTGGTATAGCTGTCACCGTTGAAGGTATTTGATCTGAGGTTGGGACGTGTCCACTTGATGCCGTCATTACTCTCAATATAGCAAACACGACGTCTGCCTGAGAAAGCAGTATAGTACATTCTGTATCCGCCTTCAGGCATTTCTACAATATTGGGGAATACGATACCGCCTGTTTCATATGACTTATTGAATGTAAATACTACTTCTTTCTTAACAGCATTCTCAAGAAGAAGAGAAGTATCACTATAGTCGGTATCTATGAGAAGATCATCCATCATAAGCTGACGGGTATCAGCAATATTGATAGCATCAATATACTGGTCTTCAACTGTTACGGTATAATAGTTATAGCTTTCATCTGTATACTGAACCACGAAGGTATATGTACCTGCGGGAAGTGTAACATTGATGTAGCCGTTTACTACCTGATTATTCTTTATAGTTACGCAATCGGGAGCGTTCTTGATCTCAGAGGAGGTGGAATATACACCGCTTGCATATCTAACAACCTGAAGTCCGTCAAGATTACCTATCTTAACAGTATTTTTTAACTGTGTGAAGGTAGGAGACTTCTTAGCTACGTCATATCTGTACATTACAACATAGCCATTATTGTACTGAATACCCACAGTAACAATTCCATTTTCACGATACTGAATGGTATATTCGCTTTTATCCTTAAGATCGTTTTTACCTGAGAAGGAGCGCTGACCTTCAGCTCTCTTTATCTCACCGGGGGTATTGTACTCACCGTATGCTGTACGGACAACCTTAACACCTTCAAGATTAGAGAGCTTGACTTGTAAGCCGTTATTGGTGAAAACAGGCTCAACTACGGTTAAATCGATCTTTGTGATTATATTAGCCCTTGTGGTATCATTAAATCGGATACAGATCGAATGTGTACCGGGATTGGAAACAACATAGGAATAGCTGTGCTTACCGCTCAATTTTGTTTCGGTAAGACGAACTATTTTATTTGCATTGATTTCTGTATATGTGGAATAATCACCCTCGGCAATAAATACATCCTTGACTCCGTAGAGATTACTCACGGCGACAGTAACACCGTCGGCACTTACCTTAGGAGTCATCTTCGATATATCGATACTGCGGATATACTCCTTGCCGTCAGCCATCTTCATCCAGAAGGTATATACACCTCCGTCGGGCATGGTACGGGTAAAGATACCGCCGGCAGTATTATTCTTAATAACAGCTGCGCTTAAGTTCACACAGTCGGGAGCGTTTTTAATTTCGGTGGATGTGGTATATACACCGCTTGCATATCTGATTGCTGTTATATTGTCTGCTAATGTGATCATTACATCATAGCCGCCCTCAAAATAAAGATAGGGAACAGCAAGTGCGGGAATCACTCTTTCCTCATAGTAATCGCAATACTCGCAACTGTTTCTCTCAACACCGTTTTCGGAGTCGGTTGGCTCAATATAAGTATACCAATCACTCATAGAGTGACCCGAGGCTTGTGTTATCTCCTGAGAAAGCACAGCATTACATCTGCCGCAATACTGAGTTACAGAGCCGTTGGAGATACAAGTAGAGTCAACGGTAACTGTTTCACCTTCGATATGACCGAGAGCGGGGATAGCTTTGATCTTAGTAGCTGTACAATGAGAACAATATCTGATCTCAAAGCCGTCAGAATTACAGGTCGGCGACTCGGATATCTCCCAATCTCCCCATTTATGCGCTACATCGCTATGATTAAGTACAAGACCGTAGGATTTGGCAACAACACCGTTTGTATAGCAACCGTTTGTACCGTCATAGGTGCTTTCGCATACGGTAATAAATCTACCCCAAGTGTCGGTAGCTCCTGTGCCTGTCTTATATCTGTCCATATACATAACAGATGCTAGGGAAACAGATCCGATCGCAGAAAGCTTGGAAACAGAAGCACTCTTACCGGCTTTGGTAACGTCAGCAGAAATGGTACTCCAAGGAATCATGACCTCAAAACTCCAGCCGCTTTCGGTTATGGTGCCTGCTGTGGAGCAGCTTGCTGTAATATCACCCTCATTGACCTGAGAACGGTAAACTCTGACACTTCCGTCAGCGTAAATACCGACGTTATACCAGGGAGTTGTTTGTGTACTTGTTCTCTCAAACACACCTAAAGCATCAAGCATAAGGGTCATAACATCACCGTTAAATCCATAAGGCTTGGTTGAACCGCTGGGATTTACGTTGTCATAACCTGTGGAGGGTACAAAGCCGTTTTCGGGATGGTTATCGGTAATATCAGCGGCAAAGAAAAGACCGTTGGTATTATAGGCGAAATACAGCTTCGCTTCAGATGTAGGCGCATTCCAGCTCCAGAAACGACCAAAGGTCGCATCGTTAAAGTCAGCATGCTCTGACCATTCACCGCTGTTCTCAATAACTCCATCAATAACGGGTGTACTTTTCGGCATAGTAACGGGTGGATTTTCATCAACGGAAGCGGCATAACCGAACACATTGACAGAAAGCAGGGAAGCCACACAGAGAATAATTAAAATGATACTAATAAACTTCTTCATTTCAAACTCCTAAAAATATTAAATTTACCTAGCTTCATAATAATTGTACATTATTACTATTAAAAAGTCAACAATAAACGCACCTGATTGTGTCAGGTGCGTTTATTAATCAATCATTAGTAAGATTTCCGTCTCCCGAAATCGGGATTACCTCACCGAGACACACGGGATCTACATTGAACAGTGTCATGAAATAGTCCTTAGATCTCGCAGGAACCTCACGAAGCTCATTTAACCATAGACCTGTATATTCACGAAGCGAGGCAGAAACACCGTAGGCTTCTATCCCCAGCTCTCCCGCAATATATAAGGCTCTGGGAAGGTGAAAATCCTGAGTTACTATGATTATTTTATCCGCTTGAAAAATTTCCTTGGCTCTGTACATACTGTCGTATGTGCTGAAGCCTGCATGATCCATAAATATATCCTCGGAGGGAACAGAGTAATCATTCAATGCTATATTCTTCATAGTATTGACCTCATCATAGCCTTTAGTACCATGATCTCCGCTCATTAATATCTTGGGAGATACGCCCTTCTCATATAGAGAAATTCCTGCTTCAAGTCTGTCGCTAAGCATAAGACTGGGTGTACCGTCAGCCCGTACGCCTGCACCGAGTATAAGTATGCAATCGATGTCATCAAGCTTCTTTGCCCGTTCTGCTGATATTATTCTATCATCGGTCTTGCCTTTGATATAAAAGTTAATGCCGAGAAGTATCACCGTGGCCAATACAGCAATACACAGACATACTATAATTGTAATTTTTAATATCTTTTTAAACATAAGAAATGATAAGGGGACTAACATTACAGATAATCCCCTAAGTTAATATTAGAATAAATCTTCCTGATTTGCAGTCTTAATACCCGCACCGGCAAGCGCTGCTGCAGCTATCGCATTATCATCAACACGGAATATCATATAAGCATCAGATTTTGATGAAAGAAATGCATAGGTATACTCTACAACAACTTTGGCATCCGACAGCACCTCAAGAATTGTTGCAAGTGCACCGGGCTTATCGGATATTGCGGCGGCCAGAACTTCAGTAGTAGTAGTTATATATCCACCATCCTGTAGTGCTTTATTTGCAGCATGAGGATCGTCACAAATGATACGAAGGATACCGAAATCCTGTGTATCCGCAATAGACAGAGCGCGAAGATTAATGTTATGGTCGGCAATAAATCTTGTTGCTTCAGCTAATTTTCCTGTTTTGTTTTCTATAAACACAGATATCTGTTTAACACTCATATTAATTCTCCTTTATTAATCGTGAAGCTTTCTCTTATCAATAACACGAACAGCTTTACCCTCGCTGCGCTTGATGGTCTTGGGAGCAACGAGATGAACCTTGGGCTTGATGCCAACCATCTGAATGATAGCATCGGCAAGTGATTTTTCATTTTTACTGATATCCTTTACCGTATCGGAGAACTGTTCGGGAGAAAGCTCAACGTATACATCAAGTGTATCGTTGTTCTTAATTCTGTCAACTTCGATAAGATAATTGGGCGAATAACCTTCCTTGATAAGAACGGTCTCGATCTGTGACGGGAAGACGTTTACTCCGCGGATGATAAGCATATCATCGCTTCGTCCCATAGGCTTTGCCATCTTGATCAAGGTTCTGCCGCAGGAGCATTTTTCGGTAGAAAGAACACAAATATCTCGGGTTCTGTAACGGAGAAGAGGGAAGCCCTCTTTATCAAGATTGGTGAATACCAATTCACCTTTTGAACCCTCGGGAAGCACCTCTCCTGTCTCGGGATCTATTATTTCGGCATAAAAGTGGTCTTCGTTGATATGCATACCTGTCTGCGCTTCGCACTCAAAGGCAACACCGGGGCCTGTGGATTCGGTAAGACCGTAGATATCATAAGCCTTGATGCCAAGAGACTTCTCGATATCGCGTCTCATTTCCTCAGTCCATGGCTCAGCACCGAATATACCTGCCTTAAGGTCGATATCATCGGGTGTGAGACCCATTTCCTTTAAGGTCTCACCTATGTAAGCCGCATAAGAGGGAGTACAGCAGATAATGGTTGAATGAAGATCCTGCATAAACTCGATCTGTCTCTCGGTGTTACCCGAGGACATAGGAAGTGTAAGACAACCAACCTTCTGAGAACCTCCGTGGAGACCCATACCACCTGTGAAAAGACCGTAACCGTATGCTACCTGACAGATATCTTCGCTTGATCCTCCGGCTGCGATGATAGCACGCGCGCAGCAATCATCCCAAAGCTCAATGTCGTTCTGAGTATAGAAGGCAACGACTCTTTTGCCTGTAGTGCCGCTGGTAGCATGAATACGTACACAATTTTTGAGGTCTGTACCAAGAAGTCCGTAAGGATATGCCTCGCGAAGATCAGCCTTGGTAAGAAAGGGAAGCTTATAAATATCGTCAACTGACTTTATATCATCAGGTGTGACACCTTTTTCGTCCATGAGATCGCGGTAGTATTTCACATTTTCATAAACGTGCTTTACTTGTTTTACTAATTTTTCGTTCTGAATAGCTCGGATCTCTTCGCGGGAAGCTGTTTCGATCTCGGGCTGAAAGAATTTTGTCATTTGTATCACTCCTATAAAAAGATACTTTATTTTACATCACTTTTAATAATTTGTCAATAAACATACGAAATTTTTGTAATATTTATTAATATTTTTATGTTCATTAAGTTTAAAGAGCAGTTCAAACGAACTGCTCTTTTATCTATGAAGCATTAAGCATATTTTCAATATAAATTCCGTAACCTCGTGTCGGATCATCTACAAGTACATGCGTGACTGCTCCGACCAACCTTCCGTTTTGAATTATAGGTGAACCTGACATACCCTGAACTATCCCGCCGGTTTCCGAAAGTAACTCCTTATCTGTGACTTTAACTATAAAGTTTTTCGTTTTTTCGTTATTATTATTTATCTTTTCTATCTTTATTTCATATTCACAAATATTGTTTTCGGAAAGTGTGCATAATATAGTTGCAGGCCCTTCCTTTAATTCATCCTTGTTGCCCACAGTATACGCTTTGCAGGATGAGATATCTATATCGTTATAAACCCCGAACACACCGAATTCCGTATTGGATATTATAACACCAATATCATTTCCCGATAAAAAGCCGTGTAATTCTCCCGGATCACCTTTTTTGCTTTTTTCGACGTCGCTGATCTTAACATCATTTACTTTTCCGTTATTCATTGGCAAAACCTTACCTGAAGAGGAATCACATACACCGTGTCCAAGGCCTCCGAACTCAAGACTCTGCGGATCGATATATGTTATTGTTCCAATTCCGGAAGTTCCGTCTTTTACCCAAAGACCGTAACTGTAATTGTCATTGCTCTTTGATTTTATAGGTGTAATATCTGTTTCAAAGAGCTTGTTTCCTCGCATAACTGTAAATCTGACTGTCTTGCCCTCACTATTATAGGCACTTTCAAGAACGTTCGATATCCCGAATATATCTTTACCGTTGATTTTTTTAATTATATCACCCGCTTTAAGACCTGCTTTCATACCCGGATTTGTGTTACCATCTATACCGTCAACCTCTGATACACCCGAAATCAGTACTCCGTCACAGAAGAGCTTGATCCCAAATGGCATTCCACCTGCAATAAGCTTTTTATTCCCGCCGGCAGTTGTACATTCGACAGAATAACGGCATTCATAGTTTTTAATCATGGATATGGTATCTTCACAGTTACCAACCGATGCATTTGAAGCAAATGAGAGGGTAAATATAATACAGATAAAGCAAATTGCTTTATTAAAGAATGTGTTTTTTCTTTCAAGCATACATTGTTTCACGCTCCGCTTCTTTTAAATTTACCGTAAGTACGGTATATAATTATTTTTTCATTTTAGTTATCATTAATGTATAGGAATTAAGCCCATTTAGTGAAATAATAATTGAAATTAAATGATAAAAATTTACAAAATATAAGGTGTATTTTATAAATGGATATGATATAATTTTCATATATATGAAAACGGAGGTCAGTTTGATGTCTATAATTAATGAAATTTCCGAAAAGATGCAGGCAGGTAAGGCTAAGGACGTTAAGGTTCTTGTTGCTCAGGCTCTCGAAGAAGGACATAGTGCCAAGGAAATCCTTGAAGATGCTCTTCTTGCAGGCATGAATGTAGTAGGTGTAAAGTTTAAGAATAACGAAGTTTACGTGCCCGAGGTTCTTGTTGCTGCAAGAGCTATGAAAAAGGGTGTTGAGGTTATTAAGTCTCTCCTTGTTTCTGATGAAGTTCAGCCTTCCGGTAAGGTTGTAATCGGTACTGTAGCAGGCGATATGCACGATATCGGTAAGAATCTCGTTGCAATGATGCTTGAGGGTAAGGGTCTTGAGGTTATAGACCTCGGTGTTGACGTTGCTGTTGAGGACTTTATCAAAACAGCTGTCGAAGAGGATTGTAAGGTTATCTGTCTTTCCGCTCTTCTCACCACAACTATGGGTGTAATGAAGGACGTTGTTACCGCTTGCGAAGAAGCAGGTATCCGCGATAAGGTTAAGATTATGATCGGCGGTGCTCCTGTAACTCAGGCTTTCTGCGATGAGATCGGCGCAGACTGCTTTACTCCCGATGCGGCAACTGCTGCTGAGGCTGCGTTAGCTTTTTGTCAGGAATAAAATATGGAATACATACTCAAGGATTTAGAGCCCAAGACGGTATTTAAGTTTTTTGAGGAAATATCAGCGATCCCTCGTGGGTCGGGCAATGAAACAGCGGTAGTAGATTATATTGCCGCTGTTGCTGATTATTATAGCCTCAGATACCGTAGAGATGATCATAATAATATTATCATTTGGAAGAAATCACACAGAGCGGATGCACCTACTGTTCTTCTTCAGGGACATACCGATATGGTATGTCAAGCTAATGCGGGAACTGAACACGATTTCGAGAATGATGGACTTAAATTATATACCGAGGACGGTTATATCAAAGCAAAGGGAACCACACTCGGCGGTGATGACGGTGTAGCTGTAGCGTACATGCTGGCTTTACTTACCTCAGAAGACGAAGAGCTTCCCAATATTGAGTGCTTGTTTACTTCAAGCGAAGAGGTTGGTATGATCGGTGCGATCAACTTTGATTACTCTGATATTAAGTCAAGAATGATGATAAATATCGATTCCGAGGAGGAAGGGGTGTCCTTTGTATCCTGTGCCGGAGGAGTCAGAGTTGAGCTTAATATCGATTGTGACATGATAGAAGAAAGAAACAAACTTCTTCGCATAGATATTAAAGGCTTTTCAGGCGGTCACTCGGGTGTTGAGATCAACGCTGATAAGGAGAACGCTATACGAATTTTAGGCGAGCTTCTTTCGCGCATGTACGATCTTGAACCCTTTAACCTTGTATTGTTAGAGGGCGGAACAAAGGATAATGCCATTCCAAGAGAGGCTTCAGCTGTTATTGCTTCACCTGATCCTGATCTATACAAGAATATTATATCCGATTTTATAAGCGAAAAGAAAAAGATCGTATCCAACGAGGAAAAGATGTTTAAGCTTCATACATCAAAAAATAAGCATATGGGTGAAATGTTTACCTTTGCAGATACGAGCCGTATAATCAATGCATTAACGCTTTCTCCCAATGGGGTTCTCCGTATGTCAGCTCATATCAAAGGATTGGTGCAAACATCTTCCAATCTCGGTATCGTTAAAGCTGAAAAGGGAACATATCACGGCGTTCACCTCGTTCGCTCCAATAATGAATATGAGATTGATAATACCATTCTTTTATTCTCGCGTATCGCCAAGCTTTTAGGCGGAAGCTATATCACATGTGACAGATATCCCGGCTGGGATTATAAATCCGATTCCAAGTTGCGTGAGCTTTATATCGAAAGATTCAAGGATCAGTACGGTTATGAGCCTAAGGTGGAAGCGCTTCATGCCGGACTTGAATGCGGACTTATCTCCGCACGTATACCGGGAATCGATATAATTTCCATCGGTCCGAACATCCTTGACATTCATTCACCCGATGAAAGAATGGAGATCGCTTCTGTCGAGAGGACCTTTAAGCTTATTTGCTCAATAATCAAATCACTGTAACATTAAAATCGTCTCTTTTAAGGGACGATTTTTTTATTTGATATTGACAATTATCATGTATTAATTTAAAATAATAATAATTCAATATTTAGGAGAAATGACATGAAAAAATTATTATCGCTAATGTTAGTCATAGCAACACTTATCCCATGTATTGGTGCAATGGCTACTCCCGTAAATGCGGCCGTAACCTCAAGTAATGCTTTATTACCCTTTGAAGATGTTCCTGCCGGTCAGTGGTTTGCACCCCATGCTGAATTTTGTTATGCAAATGAAGTTATAAACGGACAGGGAAATACTTATACCTTTGCCCCCAATGCCAACCTTACACGTGCTACCTTTGTAGTAATGCTTGCCCGTGTAATGAAGGCTGACCTTTCATCCTATAACAACACTGTATTTAACGATTGTCCTGCCGGCTCATGGTATACTCCCAGTGTTATGTGGGCATTCAATGCAGGATATGCAAACGGTACCGGTAACGGTAATTTCTCGCCCAATAAATCTATGACCCGTGAAGAAGCGGCAGTAATGTTTACAAGAGTGCTTAAAGAATCCGAAAAGCAGCCTGCACTTACCAATACAGCATCTTCTTACACAGATCTTAACAAGGTATCAAATTGGGCACTCGACGGTGTTAAATATATTATCGATTCGGGTATTATGGGAAGCACAAGCACAAACAAGCTTGTATTTTCACCTAAGACAATAATGACAAGGGCACAGATTGCTAAGATGATCAACGTATTTATGGTCGATTATCTCAATTCCTGGTGTGTGCACAGAACCCGTACAGAGCCCTCCTGCGTTAAAGGCGATTGGTGCAGAAGCTGTGGCATCAAATTTACACTTCCTCTCGGTCACAAGTGTAATTCTCTCTCCTGTGTAAACGGTGATACCTGTACGGTATGCGGCGAATACGTTGCAGCCGATAAGGGACTTCATAATTATACTAAGGGAAGCTGTACTCAAGCGGAAAAATGTACCATATGCGGCGATATAAGAAAGGAAGCCCCCGGACACAATTATTCCGTCGCTACCTGCACAGCGCCCGCTAAGTGTTCAAGATGCGGTGACATAAAGCAGAATGCTCTCGGTCATGATTACACCGCTCATACCTGCACATCAGCTAAAAAGTGTAAGCGTTGCGGATACCAGGCTGCACCCGCTTTGGGACACACAACTAATTACGGAATATGTACACGTTGTAATTCAGAGATTTTCGGATCGGAATACAGCAGACTTTGCTATTATTTTTACACAGAAGGCTTAAAGTCAGGTAACGGTATTTATTATCTCAAGTCCACTGAAACTCTTAGTGACGGTTCATACGGTGAAACAAAGATACTCTATGATATTAACAAGACTGCATTTACAATTAAATATTATATCAAAAAGGGAACTCAGGAAAGCTACGTAACCATTGATATTCCCAAAAAAGCGAATTTATACAATATGACCGTTGATATTTATCTTTCAGGTAAGAATGTTGTTCCTGCAAGCGGTACTATTAATCCCGTAACAACTGTTTACGATCTTGATTTCTATAATTATTCATCATCAAGTGATGCTTTTGTTAAGGATACAATCTTTACGCTTGTTTCAAATACTGTATTTACCGCGGAAGAGATGCTTAACAACTTCCATTCCAGCGGCCTTCACGCCTTTGGATTCGAGCTTTACTCTTAATTCTAAAATACATCATTATTTAATTAATAAAAGAGCAGACGTTAATCTGCTCTTTTGTAGTTTATAATTCTTTTCTGCCTTCAATAGCTCGTCCGATCGTTACCTCGTCGGCGTGATCAAGCTCACCTCCGACAGGCATACCATAGGCAAGGCGAGTCACTTTTATTCCTAATGGCTTAACCAAACGCGAAATATACAGAGCTGTTGTTTCACCCTCAACGGTAGGATTTGTAGCAATAATTATCTCAGATATGTCATCGTTTGATAATCTGTACATAAGACTCTTAATATTAAGATCCTCGGGAGAAACACCTTTCATTGGAGATATAGTTCCGCCTATAACATGATATACACCAAGGTAATCTTTAACCTTCTCGAGAGAGATAATGTCACGGGCATCCTCTACAACACAGATAACACTATGATCTCTGCTTTCATCTGAGCATACAGGACATATTTCATCCTCGCTGAAATTATGACACACCTTACAACGCTTAATATTCTCCTTAGCCTCGATTATGGCATTAGCAAAGAAGTTCGCTTCTTCCTTAGAATAATCGAGGATGGCATAAGCCATACGTTCTGCCGAACGTCTGCCTACAGAGGGAAGTCGTCTGAATTGCTCAATAAGTATCTCGAGGGAGGGAAGTGTAGACATTTCTTAGAATAAGCCGGGCATACTGAGATTACCGGTGATCTTGCCCATTTCTTCCTCAGCGTCAGCCTCGACACGCTTGATAGCCTCATTGAAAGCCGCGATAAGGATATCGGACATTGTTTCAATATCATCGGGATCTACTATTTCGGGGTCGATGTCAAGTGTCTTTACAACCTTTTCACCGGTAATTACAAGGGTAACGGCACCGCCGCCTGCTTTAACCTCATATTCCTTAGCGGCTAATTCTTCCTTTTTAGCCTCCATATCGTCCTGCATCTTCTGAGCCTGCTTCATTAAGTGCTGCATATTGGAGGGACCGCCGCCCATTCCCTTGGGAAGTCTTGCTTTCATTTTGTTTTACCTTTAGAGATAAACTCTGTCCTTTCTGTAATTTTGTATCAAATTAAAAATTAATATCATCAAATGGCGTTGCCTGATTCTGCACAACCGAGGGATCTACCTGCAGTAATACTCTGAGCGTTGCATAATTGGGGTTTGTTTTAATTATAGTATCACAGAGAAGCTTGTAGTTTGCTTCGGTTTCTATCATCATTTTTGAGAAGTTATCGGGGAATCTTACGATAAATTCACCGTTACCCGCTGATGCATCTGCCTTATTAAGATATGCAGAATCCATCGGGTTAACCTTTTCAAATCGTTTTACGATCTCCATCCAATCGTTTATAGATTTAAATTTTGATTCAATATGAGTTTTAATAGCTTCGTTTTTAACTTGCGGTAATTCCGGCGAGTCCTTTTTTACTGTTTCGCTTACCTGAACATTTGACACAGGCAGTATACCGCTTGACAACACATTAATTTTATCCTCAAGCTCAGATATTCTTGCAAGAAGTGCTTCGGTATCGGTTTGAAGAGAGGATTCACTCATTCTTACAAGAGTGAGCTCAGCACATATCCTCTTATCACACGTTTTCTGCTGCATCTCACCGAGAGCCTTGTCAAGAAGTCTTGAATGATACATGATCTGTTCAAGTGTGAAAAGGGAAGCGCTTTGCTTTGCCTGTTCTATCTCATCCTCGGATAATTCGTAGTGATATAATGCTTTCTTAGTTGTTTTTGCGAGCATCATATCTCTATAGAAGGCTATAAGCTCCTGCCAGAATACGGAGATATCCATAGAAGAGCTGCACAATCCGGCAATGATCTCAAACAATGTCTCGATATCTCTTTTGGCGATAGCATCAACGGTTTTAATGAGATTTTCCTTACCGGAAATACCGCCGCATTCCCTTACTCTTTCTATGTTAACTGTATGATTCTGTCCGGCACATACCTCAAGAAGACTGATCGCATCACGCATACCGCCGTTAGATAGTCTTGCTATAAGCATAGCGGCCGATCTGTCAAGCTCAATATTTTCCTTCTGTGCAATGTAGTTGAGTCTGTCTGCGATAATTTCGCTCTTGATCCTTTTAAAGTCAAAGCGTTGACAGCGTGAAAGAACCGTTATAGGTATCTTATGCACTTCAGTTGTTGCGAGTATGAAGATTACTCTTTCCGGCGGTTCCTCAAGCGTCTTTAAGAGCGCATTGAATGCCGAGGTTGAAAGCATATGTACCTCGTCGATAATATATACCCTTGTTTTAAGCATGGCAGGGGAATAAACAACGGCGTCCTTGATATCACGGATATAGTTTACGCCCGTGTTACTTGCAGCATCCATTTCGTATATATCAACGGTGGATTCATCTGCAATAGCACGGCATGCCTCGCATTCACCGCAGGGATCACCGTTTATGGGAGAGAGACAGTTTGCCGCTTTAGCCAATATCTTCGCACAGGTAGTCTTACCGGTACCTCTGCTTCCGCAGAAAAGATATGCGTGAGAAACCTTATTATTAGCAACCTCGTATTTAAGCACCGAGGTTATATGATCCTGACCGTAAACATCATCAAATGTTATAGGTCTGTATTTACGGTATAATGCCTGATGCATACGATCCTCCCAAACTAAATTAATTAAAAGGCATCTCAAAAAACTAATCGGAGATATGACGGCTTGATAAGTTTTGTGTCAGACGAACGGAGAAAACGCAGGAATAGTGGAGCTATTTCAAGTTTTCGATGTGAAGTATGGCGCAAAAATAGCTGCTGTCAGCCTTCGAGTACGTTTTTTAAAGCTGCCGAAAACAATACAACGAGATACAAAATAAGACCATACACCCTCAAATCGAACATGAAGCCATAAGTGCTTGCCGTAACTTGAACTCAGAACAGGCGACCTCGCGGCACATCACTTCAGACCGCTTAATGCTGCTCGGTTCCCCGCCTGACATGGTTCACAGCGAGTGATTGCACGAGACCCATTCCTCAACATCCAAGATACGGGGCTAACCAAACATCTCCAGCCCTCAAAAAGGGAAACCACCCCTGCTATAGCGGATTGCAGGTGCAGGGCACCGCTAGCTCCCCGGCCGGTATGGCCTTATTTAATATCTCGTTGTACCATAGTAGTATATCACAAAGCTTTCAGATTTGCAATAGTTATTTTAAATAAAAGATAATTATTTTTCGTCATTTGTATTGGAAAATGCTTTAATAATTAACGGATAAATAACAACTATAAAGAATACAAGTATGAAGTAACGTATTCCGTTGGCGAGTGCAGAGTCGCCGATAAGAAGCTTTAAACCGCTCTTTAAACCGAGTGCAACCCCTAAACCAAGAACGACCTTAACAATCTGAAACAGGAATGCTTTGGTTCTGACATCAAAATTTATATACTTTCTTTCAATATAATATCCTATTGAAAAAGCAATTCCGGCTCCTCCCGATTTAACACAGTCCTCAAGAGAGTCTGCAGATATAATACCCTTCGATGAAAGTAGAAAGGAATAAATTATAAGTGCTGCTGAAAGGATAAAAAATACTAATGAAATATAAATATCGAATTTTTTATTATCACCGATCTTATCGAATATCCTGAAAACTATGAGTGTAACAATAAGAGAAAGCACAAGGGCGGTAAGTACATCATTCAATGTATGAACACCGAGGTACATTCTTGAAATTCCTACAAGCAAAAATGCAATAACAAGTATTATTCTCAACCAAAACTTTTTTATACAAAGGGCAAGAGATGAATAAACCGAAGTTGCAGATTGCGTATGACCGCTTGGAAAGGAATAGCTCGTAGCTTCATTTACTGCGTTTTCTACAGGCTTGAAATCGGGATCGAGTTTCCATGGACGGGAAATTCTGAAGGTGACTTTAAGCGCCTGAGTTGCAAGACCAGAAACAAAAAACGAAAAGCCGATTTTATAAGCTGTAGATTTATTTACACACCAATAAAGTATACAAATAAGTGCTATGGGTATAAGCTCATGTCCGAGCCACGTAACTGAAGAAAAAAATGCGTCGAGCAAGGGATTTCTTATAGATTCAAACCAATATAATATTTCCATTGTTACTTACTCCTTTTAATTTGAGGTGAGGGAAGCTGTGCGAGTATGACAGCCGCGAAAATAATCGTTGCGCCTAATATCTTTCTTCCCGAAGGCATTTCCATAACTACAAGGGCTCCAAATACCATAGCAAATACTGATTCAAGGCTCATTATAAGGCTCGCTACTGTAGGGGATGTATTTTTTTGTCCGATTATTTGAAGCGTATAGGCAACACCGCTTGACATAATACCGAGATAAGCGATATCCTTTGATGCTTTGGGTATTTCCGGAATATATTCTTGCTCAAAAACAATCATACATATAAAAGAAAGAACAGCAACAGTCAAAAACTGTATGGATGACATAAGAACACCATTGGCATTCGGAGAAAACTTGTCGATAACGAGTATGTGTACAGAAAAAACAACTGCACAGGCTAAAAGTATCAAGTCGGAGGCAGCCGGCATTACAAACCCATCCATACAAAGAAAATAAAGTCCGAACGGTGCTATTGCGACCGCTATCCAACAGAATAAACCAACCTTCTTTTTAAGAAACAAGCCGAAAAGCGGAACTATGACAATATACATTACGGTAATAAAACCCGCTTTACCCGGGTCAGCACCTGCGTTGATGCCGAATTGCTGAAGAGCCGAGGCGACAAAGAGAGCACACCCGCAGAATATACCACCGATAAATGATGTACGGAGTTTTCCTTTTTTCTTTTTAGGGTTATTGTTTCCTTCTTTAAAATTTATATAGAGGAACAATGGTATCAGTACGATGCCGCCGACAAGATAACGAGAGAAATTGATAGAGAAAGCTCCGAGTACCTCTCCTGCATTATCTTGGGCAACGAATGCTGAGCCCCATATAATCGCTGTTATCAGCAAAAGAAAATTTGCGCGAAAAGTTTTCATTCGACTTGTTTGCGGTAATGGTGATAAAGTTATATTATTCTTAGAGTTCATTATTGACATTCCCAAATTTTAATTATATAATAACAATAATAGATTTTATCACAAAAGAAAAAAATATTCAATAAGGAAAGGTAATTTTATTTAACTATGGAAAGAAATTATCAATTCAGAGAGCGTATGATGGAGGTACACCGTCCTCACCGTCGCGACAAAAACATTTTAAAGAAAGAAAATCAGGTTGAGATCGACCTCGAATGGATCATCACCATACCCCGTGAGTATGATGACGTTCTTATGAAGGCATGCCGTGACCTTGAGGATTATTTCTTTGTTTCCATGGACGTATCCCTCCATGTTGCTTATGAGGATGAGGTTATAGGAAAGACCATTGCTTACAAAGTTGACAAAACACTTCCTGAAAATTCTTATAAGTTTACCGTAACCGAAAATCGTGTAACTCTTTGCGGTCATGATACCAGAGCAGCTGCACAGGCAGGTTATTATCTCGAGGATCTGATGAATCTCAACGAGGCTCCCTATCTTGATATAGCAGACGAGATACGTACTCCTCTTTACAGTCCGAGAATGATCCATTCCGGCTACGGACTTGATAAATTTCCCGAGGAACATATCAGATCTATTGCCCATGCAGGTATCAACGCTTTACTTATATTTGTTGAGGATATTGACGTAACTCCTCACGGTTATCTCGACTTCAACGATCTTTGTTACCGTGCGGCGCAGTGGGGAGTTGATGTATATGCATACAGTTATATGAAGAGCCGTGTTTACCCCGAAGGTCCTGAAGCAGAGGAATTTTATGAAAATCTCTATGGCAGACTTTTTGAAAGATGCCCCTATTTCAAGGGTATAATCTTTGTAGGTGAATCCTGCGAATTCCCCAGTAAAGACCCTCATACTACAGGTATTCTAAGACTTGATAATCTTGACGGAAACGGTGAGCCGATCGTCAAGGGTAAGCCCAGCCCCGGTTGGTGGCCCTGCTATGATTTCCCCTTGTGGATCAATATGATCAAGCGAATCATCCGCAATAAAAAGCCGGATGCAGATATTGTATTCTGGACTTATAACTGGGGATACGTTGAAGAGAAATACAGACTTGAGCTTCTTCGTAATATACCTACCGACATTTCGCTTCTCGTTACGTTTGAGATGTTTGAAGACGTTGTACGAGACGGAATAGCCAACCGTACCGTTGACTATACTCTCTTCTTTGAAGGTCCCGGTAAGTACTTTACGAGCGAAGCAAAGCTTGCAAAGGAAAGAGGTATCCGCCTTTACGCTATGACCAATACCGGCGGTCTTACCTGGGATGTTGGTACCATTCCTTACGAGCCTGCGCCCTATCAGTGGATGAGAAGATATGAAAACATGCGTGAAATGCATGAGAACTACGGTCTTTGCGGTACAATGGACAGCCACCATTACGGCTTCTATCCTTCGTTTATTTCCGATCTCGCGAAATGGGCGTTCTATAAACCTACTCCCGATCTTAACGTAATGCTTCGTCGTCTTGCCGTTCGTGACTTCAGCGAGGAAACTGCCGATGATGTGCTTAAAGCTTACGAATGCTTTAGTGAGGGTATAAGATATCTTATTTCTACCAACGAAGACCAGTACGGACCCTTCCGTATCGGGCCTTCTTATCCCTTGATACTTTATAAGGATGTTGATGCGGTATTCCCCTCAGTACCTTATGCTCCTCACGGCGGCAACGAGATCTGCAATCCCGTATACAAATACGATCTTTCTGAACCTTATCTCTGGGATAAGATCAATTATGAGATCAAATGTCATACAAAAACCGCAGAGCTTTACGATGAAGGCGGAGATATCCTTGAAAAGATAATTCCCATGATCCCCGAAAGAAAGAGACACGAGGCTCAGCTTCTCCTTAATATGTGCCGTTTTATCAGTAATGCGGCTAAGACTACCGTTAACGTTAAGGAATGGAAAAAACGCAAGGAAGTATTACTTGATTCCAAGGGTGAAGAAAGAAATAAGATAGTTGCCGAAATGATAGAAATCGGCAAGCGTGATATAGCAAATGCCGAGGAAACCATAGCTTTAACTGAATTTGATTCACGTCTCGGTTATGAGCCCAGTATGGAATATATGTGCGATCCCGAACATCTTAAATGGAAAATCAACCTCACAAGAAGAGCTGTTGAGGATGAATTACCTACATATTTTATATAAACCAAAAAAGCTCTGCTGTAATAGGCAGAGCTTTTTTGACAAAAATAACAAAATACCTTGACTTTTAACTTCATTTGTAATAAAATTGACTATGAAGCGAGGTAAATTACTATTTTTTTAAGGAGCGGATCATGAAAAGGATCACACGAATTATCGCATTTCTTTTGTGTATACTTATGATAGTACCGTTTAACGTGTTCGGTTATGCTGACGGTACTGTTCAAAATCCTGCGGTTACTATGCCTAAAAGCAGTCCCGTAATCGACGGATCAATCGAAACAAGCGGTAAATGGTCTCAGCCTGCATACGTTAATGATGCAACTGTAGGTCATTTTTGGGCAACAAATCCATGCACGTCTTCAGCTGAAGTATTTTTTGCATATGATACAAACGGATTATACTTTGCAGCTGATATTACCGATTGTAACGAAAAGAACAGCTTTGTAGCATCTACAGGTTACGATAATATCGACAATGATGGTAATACAAGAAATTACGGCTTTAACGGAGACGTAATGAATCTTATGCTTGATGCACAGAGTGCTTTCGGCAATTCAGCTAAATACACACCTTGGTATAATATCGGAATATATGCTGATGGTTCTGTGCACGTATATCGTTCAAGAGCAAACGAGGGTGATATCACTACAAGCTGCACTACTGCAGGTGCAATCACCGAAAAAGGCTGGCGTTTTGAAGTTAAGATTCCTTGGAATATAATTGTTGCCGATCTCAGCGCCGCAGGTGCAAAAAATGTTTCTGCGACTACTCTTGCAACTCAGGGTACCGTTTCCCGTGCTTCTATAATGTATATGGACAGATACGAAATGGCTAACGGTCAGCCCAATACATGGGGCAGATTTATCACTGTATGTGAAAAAACTTCTGACGGCGTTTCAGGAACCAGCACACCCGGCATATATTCCAATTCCTACGGTATCGTTCTCAACCACTCCGGTGTGCCCCATATTTATGGTGAGTGGTATACAGTAACCGAGCCTACTTGTACCACCGAAGGCGTAGCAAAGAGAAAATGTCAGGATTGTATAGCTACAGAAACAAAGTCAATTCCTGCCCTCGGACATAACGCAGGCGAGCCTGTATTGGTAGAGGCAACATGTGTATCAAACGGTTCTCTTACAACCTACTGTACAAGATGTAACACAGTTCTGTCACAGGAGATATACGAAACCGGTGGTCATGTAATGAGCGACTGGTATACTGTAACAGAGGCTACCGATACTGAAAACGGTCTGATGAGAAAGGACTGTGGGTTCTGTGATTACTATGAAGAAAAGATAATTCCTGCGCTTGCAGTACCTTACGTATATGCAGAAGGCGGTTATGACGTATTTATAACCTTAGCAGATAATATTTCTGCAATAAGATACGTTAACGGTGTTTATACAACCTCATCCGATATAAAGAACGCACCCGGTTGTGTAACACTTAATTCTTCGATAATAGCAAACAGTACCGTTAACGGCATTTTCTCAAGAGAAATGACCGATGGCGGTGTATATACCTTCTGGATGAAAACGAAGGATGGTAAGGAATATATATCTACTATAGATATTTCGGTTATGATTCCTTACATTACCTCCGACGGTGTTACGGTAACTGTTCATAACCTCTACGGTGTCAGAGATTTCTTTATTGCTGAAGGTGACTATAATACCTACACCGAGATCAATCAGAACAAGATAGTTCGTGTTACCGAGACCAAGATCGCAGGAGCACATGACTATTCCTATATCGTAACTAATCCCGGCAGACACAGTGTATGTATCAGGTTTAACGATACAACCAGAGAAAACATCATTACTCAGATCGATTTAACCGTTGTAGAGCCCGCATTCCAAAACAAGGGCCTTCAGGTACATCTCTCTAACCTTGAGGATGTTAAGGTTATCAGAACCGCATACGGTGAATTTGCCACCCCCGGTGAGATCAAGAGAGCTGCAGGACAGCGTTCCTTCTCCGGCAAGGCAGATCTTAAGGGTAAAAGCGAATACATGATCCAGTACCGTGAAAACGGTACTGTCACAATCGGTATTCAGTATAACAACGGATATGTTGTAATGTATAAGTATGACGTTGCAAAGAAGGTACCTTCCTTCCAGCAGCTCAAGAATACTGTTGTAATCGGTAATCTTAACGATCTTCAGGTTATCAGATACGCAAGCGGTAATTATTCAACCTCCGCAGAGATCAAAGCCGCAGCCGACTGTGTAACCATTAAGAACTCCGAAGTTGTTGACGGATACGTAAGAGTAACTCTTGCTCCCGGTACATATACCTTTGTAGTTCAGTATACCGATGAAAGCTACAATTATTACAATGTTAAGGTAGAGGAGCAGTATATTGATGCTATTGATATCGGTGACAGCCGTCAGCTATTCATCGATAACTATATGATCGATACCTCCTCGAGCGATGCTGTATACGGCTTCGGCTCTCTTGTAAAGAAGGAGGCAGTGTTTACCTTCAATAAGGATTATGAATCCTACAATACCGTATACCACAACATTTCTCAGCTTCCCGACGGCAGCTACAGAATGTATTACAAGGCAACCTCCAATAGCGGCTACACACGCCGTATCTGCTATATCGAGAGTGATGACGGTATCAACTGGTCTCGTCCTAATCTTTATACCAATACCTCCCAGGGTGGAGCTTCTAATATAGTAACAGACGAGGTTTGCCGTCCCGATAACCTCTTTGTATTCTATGATACCAATCCCGACTGCCCCGAGAACGAGCGTTGGAAGGGTGTTTACGGTCAATGGGGCGACGGTCTCTTCCTTGAGCTTTCAAGAGAAGGTGACGGTAACTACTTTGCTTTCGGTAGCTACGAAAGAAAGATGATGAGTACTCCTACCGAAACCGAGGGTTGTTATTTCGATACACTTAATACCATGTATTGGGATGAAAACAGAGGCAAGTATGTTGCTTTTGTTCGTGGCTTCCATGAGGGAAGTAACTATAATCTCGATAAGGATTATGTTGCAAATAACCCCACTAAGATTTCTCGTGATATCAGATATTCCGAGAGTGATGACTGCATCAATTGGAGCATTCCTGTTCCGATCAGCTATTCTGACAACATTGATTATCAGATGTATACCAACTGTATTACTCCTTACTTCCGTTCTGAGGATCTCTATGTAGGTCTTCCTACCAAGTTTACACTTGATCCTGTTTCTACAGAAGCACTTCTTATGTGCAGCCGAGATCTTGTAAACTGGAAGAGATACGGTAATGCATTTATTTCTCCCAATCTTCCCGAGGTATACGGTCACGGTGACTGTTATCCTGCAGTTGGTATGATCCAGACCGGTGAGAATGAATTGTCGCTCTATATGGCAGAACACAGCTCTTCCAAGGATTGCTCGGTTCTTTACCGCTATACAATGCGTCTTGACGGCTTCAGAGCAGTTCTCGGTACCGCACAAGGAAGTACAATGGTTACCAAGCCCTTCACCTTTGAAGGCAACTCTCTTGCTATAAACTGTGCTACCGCAGATGCAATGAGAGTAACTCTTTCCGATTTCAGCGGTAATGCTATAACCAGCGATTGGTTTGCAGCAGACAGCGCCGATTACAATGTTATCTTTAAGGATGGTAATGTTGCGGACTTCCAGGGAGTTCCCGTAACACTTACATTTGAATTGAAAAATTCAAGCATTTACTCGTTTAAGTTTAATAAGTAATAATAAGATTCCCCGAGGTATAACCCCCGGGGAATCATTATTTTATAAGGTTATTTAATTATATAGAAAAGAACGCATAATATGTGGCACACGCTTCCGAGAACTACGAAAATATGCCATACGGAGTGCATATATCTTATATCTTTTTTTGAATAGAAGAGAATACCGACCGTGTAGAATATTCCGCCGCCAAGCAATAATATCGAGCCCCAGATTCCAAGAAATGTAACTATAGGCTTGATTGCAAAAATGGCGCACCATCCCATTATTACGTATAATACAAGAGAAAGCTTTTTGAATTTATTAAGACTTAAAGCATTAAGTACTACACCAAGGATTGTAGTTCCCCATAAAATTCCAAAAAATGTCCAACCAAGTCCACCACCGAGCGCTACAAGATTAAAGGGAGTATAGGTTCCGGCGATTAAAATGAAGATCATGCAGTGATCAAATATACGAAATACTTTTTTGGCTGTTTCATTTGTAAGCGCATGATATAACGTTGACGATATATAGAGCAGTATAAGACATGCTCCGAATATTGAAACACTGACTACTTCGATCGCACCCGCAACGATTGCAGCACGAATTATCATAAGTACACATGCAGCAACAGAAATAGCGGCACCAACTCCGTGGCTGACAGAATTAAATATCTCTTCTCCGACAGTATATAATTTGTTTTTATTCATAAATTCCTCCTATCTGGTGTACAATACTACATGGTAATGTTGTATATACCGTATTTCATGATACACGATTTTAGATATAAAATAAATAACATTTTGTAAACAATCGATATTCTATTTACTTTTTTTCATTTTTATTATAAAATAAGTTATAAATATATTTTGGCGGTGTATTATGCGGAAAATATCTTTGATCCTTTCATTAGTAATTATATTGACTTTTATATCTTGTAAAAAAGAAGACAAAACTACAGAGCAACCGATCAAGGAGAACTACGAGATTCTTATTTTATCCTCGGACGATCCCGGAAGTGTAGGAGTTTCGATCCTTGACGGCATAAACAAAGATCTTAACAATATTTATACTGTTATTACCGGAGATGCTGATGATAACATGATGGATATTGTAAACGGTGACTACGATATTGCCGTACTTCCCATTGATATGGCTAATTATCTGTATAACAGGAGCGAAAAGGGAAGCTATATCCTCGGTATAACACATTTTGCAGAGATATCCCTTCTTTCAAATCAAAATGATGAGCTTGTATTTTCCGATATTAACGGCAAAGATGTCATTACTTGCAGCGATAATATGATATCAAAAACTGTTTTTGATATTTTAGCGAAAAATGAAGGGATATCATATAACAATATTAGTATTTATTCGTATAATGAGCTTGATGATGTGATCACAGAAAACCCGAATGCTTTGATTCTGTCAGACGAGCCTTATACTACCGATATTTTAACTGACAATAGCACGCTTAAATCTGCGATGGACGTCACTGCAGAATGGAAAAGCTACAACGGTAGTGACAATAATATACCTGCAGAGGTAATATGCGTAAATAAGAAATTCGCAGATGCGAATCCCGAAGCAATCGACTTTTTTGTCGAAGATATGAAAACAGTCCTTTCAGATATAGACAAGCATTATAAGTACGTTGAAGAAAAGGGAATAATGCCTGAAATCAATCATTATGATACTGCAGTTATCAACAGCTCACTCGTTTTTATAAATTCAGAAAAATCCTTTAATGAAGCAGAACAAACCTTAAATAAGATATTTGATGAGTGTCCGGAATTTCTTCACGGCAATCCGCATGATAAAAATATATATTACATTAAAAAACAAGACTAATTTTTTTCAGTCTTGTTTTTTATTTGATTCATAAAGACTTTTCGCAAATTCAATAAGTTCATTCAGTTGGTCGTTACTAAGCTGTGTAACTATTCTGAAGAGATCTGTTTCGTAATGATTCCTCATCTTGTGAATAGGAGAATTAACGTGTAGATTATCAAGATTCGGGAGAGTCATATCTGATATCAACGGATAGTCCCATCCCATAAGTACGACAGGAGGTATATCCAATGCACGGGCAAATTTTTCAATCTTGCTTTGAGCGATGTCTATCTTACCCATTTCAATCTTATTAATTGTAGATCTTGATGTATATCCTATAAGCTTAGCAAGCTCCTCCTGGGACATACCTAACTTTTCTCTGCGTTCCCTTATTTTTTGTCCGATTCCTGCTTTGTCAAAAGTATTCATTATAACACTCCTTATCTCATATATGTATATTATAACTAAAAGTAGAAAAAAAATCAACATAATTTGCGAAATCCTATTGACAAATATTAATTTTAGTGTTATCATCTATGTAGATTATTAATCAACATTATGGTTTAGGTCTATGAAAGCAGGAAAAATACTTTTAAACTATATTAAATTCAAAAATGTTCATATAGCAGATCTGGCGCCGATTCTGTATATGAACCGATTAACTCTTTTTTTAAAACTTCACGGGTTGCTCGAATTTAAATCAAGAGAAATTAATATATTAGGTGAACTTTTCGGAAGGGAACTGGTTTATATTATTTTTTTTGGAAATTATGTAGATTTTAAATCAACTGTTGACGAAAATCTTAAACTTTGAGTAACAAAAACATTTTATGAAAGAGAGGTAAAATGATGGCTTATATGTGTTTATATGCTTACGGCGAATGTGATGCATGCGGTTTTTGTTACAATAAAAAAGAGGAGGATAATGAAGATGTCGATACAGAATTATGATTACAATAAGATAATCGTATCGGGTACCGTTGAGTATATATCTGATCTCAGTTATACATCTGATAAAACTCCAATATTAAATTTCAGGTTGCATAACAGGGTAAAAAATCACGACGATATATTTGATGTTACTGTATGGGGCAACTTGGCACTGATTGCAGAAAGTTCAATATATCGCGACCAGAGAATATTAATTGAAGGAAATATACAGCGTTGCGGACAGTTTAAAAAGAATCGTACAAATTCAAAATTTGAGGCTCCGTTAGAAATTGCCGCAAAGAAGATCTTCGGTTTAAATGATACACTGTATTTCCGTGATTACGTTTTTGTATAATGAAATATTCAGAGGACGCTTATGTAAAATGTCCCTTTTATCACAAGGACGGCTATGGTGTTATTGTATGCGAAGGGTTATATGACTGTACTTATAACAGGATCACCTTTAAACGAAGCACAAACAAATTTAAAAATACCTATTGCAGAAAGGATTACTCAAGGTGCCGGCTATTTAAGACCTTGATGGAAAAATATCCTGAATAAACAGAAAACAGGCATTAGTGCCTGTTTTCTTGTTTCATTTAATGAATAATTTTACTTGAAAAATAAATAATAATATGCTATAATTAATTATTAAGATTGGAGTAGTATAAATGTATAATATAATAAAAGAAATTGAAGAATTGCGAGAAAAGCTCGTATATCATTCTAAACTGTATTATGAAAACGATTCCCCTGAAATATCTGACTATGAATACGATATGATGTTTCGCAGACTGGTAGAGCTTGAAAACGAATACCCTCAATTTAAAACTGATACATCACCTACAGTCAGAGTCGGTGGAGCCGCCCTTGAAAAATTTGAAAAAGTAACCCATCCGGTAAAAATGGGAAGCTTACAGGATGTATTTTCTTTCGAAGAGCTTTCCGATTTCATCTCAAAAATTGATGATAATGATGAATATTGCGTTGAATACAAGATCGACGGACTGTCTGTTGGTCTTACCTATGAAAACGGTAAATTAATTCTTGGTGCTACGAGAGGTGACGGTATCGTCGGAGAAAATGTTACCGAGAATATCAAGACTATACGTTCTATTCCCTTGGAGATACCTTATAAAGAGCATCTTATTGTTCGAGGTGAGGTATATATGCCAAGATCCTCCTTTGAAAATCTCAATATACAACGCGAAGCATCCGGCCAAGCCCTGTTCGCAAATCCGCGTAACGCGGCGGCAGGCTCACTTCGTCAGCTTGATTCAAGAATCACAGCTAAGCGTAACCTTGATATATTTATATTTAATGTTCAGGAATCTGACCTTACCTTTAAAAATCATGATGAAAGCCTTGATTTTTTACGTTCTCAGGGCTTTAAGACTGTCCAGGACAGAAAAACGGTATGCGGTATAAATAATATTATAGCTGCAGTTACAGAATTCGGTGAAAACAGAAAGGTACTCCCCTTTGATATCGATGGAGCTGTTATTAAAATGAACAGCCTATCAAGAAGGATAGAGATCGGCGAAAATACAAGTACACCCAAATGGGCTGTTGCATATAAATTTCCACCCGAACAGAAGGAAACAAAACTAATCGATATTCAGGTAAACGTCGGCAGAACAGGGGTTCTGACTCCATTGGCGATACTTGAACCGGTATTTATTGCAGGCACTACTGTTTCAAAGGCTACCTTGCATAATTTGGACTTTATAAGAGAAAGAGATATAAACATCGGAGATTTTGTAACAGTTCAGAAGGCAGGAGATATAATTCCTGAGATAGTCTCGGTCAACATAAAAAAAAGGGAAACGGTCAAAGAATTTCATTTTCCCGAGTTTTGTCCCTCCTGTGGTGAACCGATATACAAAGAGGAAGGGGAAGCCGCCTACCGTTGTACAAATCTGGCATGTCCCGCTCAGGCACTGCGTAACATTGAACACTTTGCTTCAAGGGATGCAATGAATATAGACGGTATGGGTCCGGCGGTTGTCGAAGCCCTATATAACGCAGGGCTGGTTAAAAATGTATCTGATCTGTATTATCTAAATGCCTCCGATATAGAAAATATAGACAGAATGGGAGAAACATCAGCTAAAAATCTTATCGATGCAGTAAATGCATCTAAATCAAGGGGACTTGATAACCTCCTTTATGCGCTCGGTATTCGACAGATCGGTAAAAAGGCCGCGCGTACCTTGGCTAATAGATTTAACGATATTGATATGTACTATAATCTTACTCTTGAGCAACTATGCTCGGTTGATGATATAGGCAGTATATCCGCAGAAAACATAATTAATTATTTTTCTCACATTAAAACAAAAGAAATTATAGAAAGGCTCAAGAATGCTGGGGTCGTTACCACCTATGAGACCGAAGCGCTTAGGAGTAACAGGTTTGAGGGTATGACCTTTGTACTGACAGGTACTCTTCCGACAATGACAAGAAATGAAGCCTCTGATATTATTATCGCAAACGGCGGTAAGGTATCAGGCAGTGTTTCTAAAAAAACCTCATACGTCCTTGCAGGTGAGGAAGCCGGTAGCAAGCTTACCAAGGCACAAAACCTCGGTATTACTGTAATAAATGAAGAAGAATTTCTTGAGATGGTGAAGTAATATGATATTTGACAGAGTAAAAATTTATTGTAAAGCAGGTGACGGAGGAAACGGTTGCGTTTCATTCCACCGTGAAAAATACGTTGCAAAGGGTGGTCCCGACGGCGGCGACGGTGGCAACGGCGGTTCTATAATCTTTAAGGTTGATGACGGAGCCACAACACTTCTTTATTATAAGTACAGAAGAAAATTCGTTGCTCAGAGCGGCGGCGACGGAAGAGGCAGTAAGTGGCACGGTGCGAACGGAGAGGATCTTATTCTCCTCGTTCCCAGAGGAACGCTTATCAAGGATGCCGAAACGGGTGCTATCATCAAGGATATGTCCGATTGTGACGAATTTGTTGTCTGCAGAGGAGGACGCGGGGGCTGGGGTAACAAGCACTTCGCCACTCCTACCCGCCAAATCCCCCGATTTGCGAAAAGCGGTATCAAGGGTGATGAAAAGGAAATAGCCCTTGAGCTTAAAATGATTGCGGATGTTGGACTTGTTGGACTTCCAAATGTCGGCAAATCTTCTATTCTTTCAGTAATTAGTGCCTCAAGACCAAAGATCGGTAATTACAATTTTACCACCCTTTCTCCTAACCTCGGTGTTGTTAAGGTAAGAGACAATGAAGGCTTTATAGCAGCAGATATTCCCGGACTTATAGAGGGTGCAAGTGAAGGTGCAGGTCTCGGACACGAGTTTTTACGTCATGTCGAAAGATGCCGTCTGCTCATTCATGTCGTTGATATTTCCGGCTTAAACGGAAATGATCCGATCGATGATATCGAGCTTATTAATAATGAGCTTGTTACCTACAGTGAAGCATTAGCAGACCGTCCTCAGATCATCTGCGCCAATAAGGCTGATATGATCGACGAGGAGCTTGTAGACATCGAGGAGTTTGAAGAATATGTCCGCGATAACGGCTGGGAGCTTATATATGTTTCCGCTGTTACGCGTGATAATATCGACAAACTCATTTCTATGGTATGGGATAGACTCTCTCTTCTTCCTCCCACGCAAGTATTCGAAAGTACCTACGTTGAGCCGGAGGTGTTCGATGACGGGAACCGTGACGTTGAAATACGAAATGAAAACGGTGTTTATGTCGTTGAGGCTGATTGGTTATATAAGGTTATGGGCTCTGTAAACTTTGATGACAGAGAATCGCTTACCTACTTCCAGCGTGTTCTTAAGAACTCTGGTGTTATCGAAAAGCTTGAAGAAAAGGGATGCGGTGACGGGGATACAGTAAGCATTTATGACTTCGAGTTTGATTTCATCAAATAATGATTTAATCTTAATATTTTTTCGCACAAATGGAATTTATTGTGAAAAAATATTAAAAAACTATTGCAATATTAAAAATATTGTGCTATAATTTATACGTAATTTTGAAACAGATTATTAATAAATAATCCGTTTCAGAATTTTTGAGGTAATAATGACAACCAAAATTAAGAAAATATGGAATACTATCGCTAATATTTTAGTAATTATAATAGTGTTGCTTGCGATTGCATTAGCCGGAGTTAGGCTGTTCGGTGTCAAGCCATACGCGGTGCTTTCCGGCTCGATGGAGCCTACATACCATGTCGGTTCACTTATATATGTTAAATCAACTGACATAAAGGATCTTAAGGTCGGAGATCCGATCACCTTTGTTCTTCCCGATGAAACTGTCGCAACTCACAGAATTATTAATATAACAACAGATGAGAATGACCCCGATAAGCTTGCCTTTGAAACACAGGGCGATGCAAACAAATTACCTGACGGTGAGCCGGTTCATGAGAATAATATAATCGGAAAACCCTTATTCTCAATTCCGCTTTTGGGTTATTTGTCTCATTTCATTCAGAATCCGCCCGGATTGTATATTTCAATAGCCATCGGTGCAGTGGTTCTGTTTATAGTCTTTTTGCCCGATATATTATTCGATGACAAAAAGAATAAAAAAAGTAAGTAACGCCGTGAGGCTGCTTAATTAAATTAAAATTTATAAGAAGGAGGTTATAATCAAATGAAGAAAGGAAAGAAAGTATTATTACTTGCTGCATCCGCACTTTTACTCGTTTCTCTCAGCGTAGGACTTACAGTAGCATACTTTACAGACAGCGATGAAGTAAAGAACGTATTTACAGTAGGTAACGTTGATATCTCCATCGACGAAGAAGGCGCAGAAGAAAACGATGACGGTTCCTACGGACAGACCTATGAGGACATCGTTCCCGGTGAAGTTTATCCTAAGGCTCCTACCGTTACAGTTGAAGAGGGAAGCCTTGAGTCCTATGTTCGTATGATGGTTACCGTAAAGTTCGAAAATGCACTTGACGATACCTATCTCGGCGACAAGCTCGATGGCATCTTCAAGGGTGTGGATAATGAAAAGTGGATACTCAACGCAAAGACTGTTGCTGACGATATGACTTCTGTTGTATATGAATATCGTTATGCTTCTACAGTTGCTGCTCCCGACGCTGCAGTAGTTCTCGAGCCTATCTTTACTGATGTTCAGTTCGATGGCGAAATCTGGGGCAATGAGCTCAAGAATCTCGACAACATGCAGATCAACGTTGAGGGTCACGCGATCCAGGCATTTGGTTTTGCAGATGCAGACGCTGCATGGGCAGCATTCACTAAGTAATATAAAAGGTCAAGTTTATATTGCTTAATTATTTAAAATTCTGACAGGAATACCTGTTAATTAAATTTAAGGAGAAAGAACAATGAAAAAGAGAACATTAGTACTTGTACTCGCAGTTGTATTACTTTTCGGAGCTGCTATCGGCGGCACCTATGCTTGGCTTAACGCTAAGACTCAGACCATCGACAACGTATTCGTAGTTGGCGAAGGCATCGCAATCACTCTTACAGAGACCACTGATAAGTACGTAGTAGAGCCCGGCGCTACTATCGCTAAGGATCCTGTTGTTACCGTTCAGTCCAACGGCGGCGGATGCTGGGTATTCGTTAAGGTAGAGAGCACTCTTCCCGAATTCGTTAAGTACAGCATTGAGAAGACCTGGACCGCAGTTCCCGGTTACGAAGGCGTTTACTACATTGAAAACGCAGCTGAGACCGCTTACCCTGTACTTCAGGACAATCAGGTAACTGTTGACTCTGACGTTTCTGACGTTTCCGCAGCAGCTCAGGCTACTCTTTCCTTCACAGCTTATGCTATTCAGGACGATGCAGCTACCACTGCAGCTGAAGCTTGGGAAGCAATGCTTGTTGAACTCGCTTAATTTGTATTTAATTTGAATATCCGTCGGTTAATCCGACTTCCTTATACCCTGCATCTTGAAATACAGATGCAGGGCATACAAGGATATCCCGATTATTTGTAGTTATCCTTATCACCATGAGGTCAAGCTTGGTTGATATGTAATTGAGATATTCCTGTATGTCCTGCATTTGGATATTGTCTCCCAAGGGGGAGACCCGGATAGAAAAAACTTGAGATTGGAGATGTGATATTGTGAGGAAAAGAAAGATCCTTGTATTCGCATTGGCTGTATTGCTTGTTGCGATTGCCGCAACAGGTACAGCCGCATACTTTACCGCACAGAAAATTGCGCGTAATGTAATCACAACAGGCGGCTTCGATATCGAGATCGTTGAAAAAATGATTAACGACGAAGGAGAGCTTGTTGATTATCCTGAGGATGAAATTAAGGTATTACCTTCAAAGGACCCTATCAGTAAAATTGTAACTGTACAGAATAACGATGCTGATGCTTATATCCGCTGTAAGTATGTTATAACCGTTAAGGATAGCGAGGGTAATGAGGTCGATTATCCCGAAGAGCATATTTACGTACAGTCTGCAACTTCTTCGTCTTGGCTTACCAAGGAAGAGGATGACGGTTGGTTCTATTATAAGGATATTGTAAAAACAGGTGACTCTACCGATGCTATCATTGACGAAGTTATAATTTCAGAAGAGCTTACTACCTGTAAGAATTGTACTATCGATATAGACGTTATCGCAGAAGGCGTTCAGGCTGACAATAACGGAAAAGACGTATTGACTGCCGAAGGCTGGCCTACTGCTGAATAAGGAGGGAAGAGAAGATGAAAAGATTATTTGCACTTTCCCTCGTTTGCTTGATGCTCTTTGTAATGTTGATGCCGTCTTTTGCTACTGAGGAGCTTTTTGTTACCGAAGAAGAAGCTTTACTTACAGATACAACATTACCTGCTGAAGCAGACACTACAGATGATACTTCAAATGACACTTCAAATGAGTCCTCTGTAACACCTAAGAATAATGAAGATGCCGAAATTGATTCGGTCGTTTCCGATGATTCTGTAACAGATCTTGCAGGCGGACGCGTAGATGAGGATCATATTTACGATACCCGTCTCGGTTCACCCATTATTTCTGAGGCTACAGGTGATTACTGTGTTCTTTACTATACAACACAGAAGGATCCTTCAGGTAATGATGTAACAGGTCTATATTGGCTTGATAATGAAGCATCTGTTTATAATCCCGTTGCATACTGGGGTGCTCCCGAAGCGACACATGATTATATTTGTACCACTATAGAGCAGGCTCTCGAATGGGCGACTCTTAATATCGGTCTTGGAGTATTCGGCAATAATGTAAAGGGTATTCGTATTTATATCTGCGAAATGTATCATGTCCCCACTGACGGTGAGATCTGGGGTCAGGATTATTTCTCTGCACATTGGCCCGGTTTTGCATTCGTACCTGTACAGGTATTGCGTGCTCCCGGATATTCTGATGAAATGATTCATATCCACACCGGATTTGATAAACATCTTTATGCGCAGAACAATGTTCTTATAGATAATGCATCTGCTCATTGTCCTGAAAATCCCAATCCTGTTGCAATACGTGTTGCAGACGGCGGACTTATGATCGCGGACGGCTGCATCATAATGGATACCACTATAGCTGCGGATCCCGTTAATAAGGCAGGATACAAGGGAACAGGTGTACTTCTTACAACTATGAATCCCGAGAATAAGGTTTATCCCATGGTTGAGCTTAATGGCGGTGCTCTTGAGCTTGTCGGTAATACACAGATTCACCATTTTGCAATGGCTGTTGACTCCGATTATGGTGTAACTCGTCTACGTGAGCCCAACCCTGCACTCGGTACATGGAATATTGATAATAACAAGCTTTCAGTAAATCTTGCATACGGTACTTATCTCGGTAAATGGTGTTCTAACATCAATCAGATCAATAACGTGTCTGTTTTCCTTGAGGACGTTGAAAAGTGGGGAAGCGGCGATATTATTCTCGCTTCAGGTTATAAATCTAATCCTGTAGTCGGACAGCCCGATATCAAAACTCCTGTTATTCAGAGCGACAGAAATAAGATCATTATTCAGAACGAAATGGATCTTTCTTACTCAATGGCGGTAAGCTATTATGCAGGAGACAGCACTGACCCATATCCTGTTATACGTTTTGAGATCGCATCTGTATATAATATTCAGCTCAATAAATGGTATTTTACACTTTATGATGCTGTTAATTCATCAAGAAATAATGATGAGCTGGTATTTTATAACAGCACAAACGAGGCATACACAGTTAATATTCCTCACAATCTAACTATCCGTTCTTCCTATAAGGGAGAAAAGCCCGGCGGAAAGAATGACGCCAGAGCCGGTTCAAGCTGTACCGCTACATGGAACCGTAAGATCATAAATGGTATAATCATAGGCTCGAATTCCAATCCAACCAATGCTATGGTTGTTAATTTCGGCTCAAATGATACCTCCAAAGAATACGGTGAGCTTATCTTTGATACCAATAATAAGCTTAGACATATAGAAAATTATGGTACAGCACATCTAAATTCAAACTTTACTCTTATCAGAGGTAATCTTGAATACGGCGGCTCTGTATGTAATGTTGGATTTACCTACCTTAACGGCGCTGAGATCGTTAACTGTACTGCAGGCGCTAAAGGTAACGGAGGTGCCATTGCCGTAACACAGGGTGCTTTCTACTTTGTTTCCGGCCTCATCGATAACTGTTCGGCGAATCAGGGCGGTGCGATATATAATAATATAGGCGGTACCGTTGATATGTCCGGAGGTATTATTTCTAACTGCAACGCACCTATAGGAGGCGCAGTATATCAGGACGGTGTCTTCTATCTTGGCGGAACAGTCAGATTTACCAATTGCGGTCCTAATGATGATTTTTATTTGCCCTCCACAACTACCAAGGATACTGCATCAGGTTCCAAGGTGATAACTAAGGCTTCCAATTTTAATTTTGGCAATCAAAGAATTAAAATTACACTTGGTCTTACCGACTCGAACCTTTATGACGGAAGAAATGTTGTAATTTCCGGCTCAGGTACGGTAACTTCAACTGATCTTTCAAAGTTCAGATTAACAAATCTTACCAACTTTAACACAGAGCTCTTTGAAAGCTTCAAATTCGTTTATACCGCAAGTGATCTCACTCCCGGTAATACAGGCAAGCCTGTTCTTGAGCTTGACATTATTTTGGCTATTCAGTTAGGTAACCTTACAATTAAAAAAACCGTTATCAAGAATGGCGGTATTCCCGATGAAGATCAAGCATTCATCTTTGATGTAGTCGGAACAAGCACTGCTACCAAATCAATCAATATGACCGTTATTGTTTACGGTAATGGCTCTGTCACTATAAATGATCTTCCTGTAGGTAATTATAAGGTATCAGAGCGTACAGATTGGAGCTGGAGATATGCAAAAGCCTCAGTCAAGGTATCGGTAAACGGTGCTTCTGCGGTTACCGCAACCTCAAGAACCGTAACTGTAAAAGCTAAAGAAACAGCTAATATCTCATTTACAAATACACTTACAAATAAAAAGTGGTTAAGTGATACATGTTATGCTGTTAATAAGTTTAAGGAAGTATAAGGAGGTATTGTGATGAAATATATTAAAGCTCATAAAAAACTCTTTATAATTTCTATAGTAGCCCTCTTTGTAGTGTCTGTCGGGGTTACCATTGCATATAAGACTGATTTTACCAATACTATCGTCAACACCTTCTTCCCGGGTGATATATCAGCCGAGGTTACAGAAACCTTTGACGGTGAAGTAAAAGAGCATGTTCAGATCAAGAACACATCCGAAAGATCCTCTGCTTATATCAGAGCATATTATATTATAACATGGAAGGATGCAAACGGTAATGTTTATCCTTCAATGCCGGTAAAGGATGAGGATTATACCTTTAGATTTGGTAGTAACACTAATTGGGATTTCACTACCTCTGACGGATATTATTATTACGCTTTACCCGTTGCTGCAGGTAAATCTACTCCGGACTTCATCAGAGAAGTTAAACCCATAAGTGGCAGAACTCCTGCAGGCTATCACCTTGAGGTCGAAATCATCGCCGATGCTATACAGTCGAACCCCACAAGCGCTGTTAAAGAAGCATGGGGTGTGACAGTAAGCAGTACAGGTAGAATAAGCAAATAAGGAGGAGGAAAAATGAAAATAATAATTAAAAAGTTCAGCTTCCTCTTTATAACTGCGGTTATAATTGTTTCCATGACACTTCCTTTATTTGCTCAAGGTAACGTAACGTTTAACGCTAATACCAAGGATTTTATCTTTAAGCCGGGAAGCGATAAATCTCCCACCGACCTTTTTACAAGCTTTAAGGACGTCATGCCCGGTGATAAGCTTACCGACAGTATCAAGGTGGTTAATGAAAAGGTTAAAGATGTTAAGATCAAGCTTTATGTAAGAGCGCTCGACACAAGTATGGCTGAAGAATCAGATGATGAATTTCTTTCAAAGCTGAAGCTTACAGTTAAGCAGAACGGCGACTCAGTTCTCTTCGATGCTCCTGCGAATGAAGAAGCACAACTCAAAGATTGGGTATATCTCGGAACGATATATTCAGGCGGTGAGATTACTTTGGATCTTACGCTTGATGTTCCCGAGGAACTTAACAACGAGTATATGAATACCCTCGGATATGTAGATTGGGAATTCAAGGCAGATGAGCTTCCCGTTGAAAAGGATGACCCAAAGCCTCCTCAGACAAACGATAATACTGATCTGACTTTGTATATTGGTCTTGCTGTTGTAAGCGCGTTGATAATTATTACCGTTGTTATTACAGCATGCGGTAAAAAGAGAACAACACAATCATAACTGATGAAGAGACTGCAAAAGCAGTCTCTTCATTTTTAAATATATAGGAAATTACTTCATTTCGTGTGAGTTGTTCGCACTTCAGAAATGGGCGAAATTCGGTGCGCCCGGCGGCGCTTTTTTAATATATAGGAAATTGCTCCGTTTCGGGCATTGAAGTTAGAGGTTTTGACGTAGTTCATGCCCGATCATCGTTGCGGGTCGGCACCCTCTTTTTTAATATATAGGAAATTACTTCATTTCGTGTGAGTTGTTCGCACTTCAGAAATGGGCGAAATTCGGTGCGCCCGGCGGCGCTTTTTTAATATATAGGAAATTACTCGATTTCGTGTGAGTTGTTAGCACCGAAGAAAGAACGATATTCAGTATACAGGCGGCGTTTTATCTGTCAAAAAATCCGTTAAATAATTCAAGAATTCTGAATTTCAGTTTATATTTAGGTGATTCACCCTCTGTCAGTACCTTTATCTGAGGCGATGTAAATCCTGCCTCCTTCAATTTCTTTTTAGGCTCGGCAGAAGAGGTACACAGAGGAGGGAAGAGAACGCACCACCAGTTCTGACCTTCCGCCTTTCCAATAAGAACCCGTAAGGAAAGGTAGTTGCCTGCGGGAAGAGACACACCCTCGTATTCCCGTGTGGGATAGTATTCTTCTGTAAGCGTGATATCTACTTTGTAATCATAGCCCTTGTCGGCTATCTCGTTTTCGGCACATCTAAGAAGCTCGTCATAATGTGTGTTAACAATATCGATCGCCTCTTTTCTTGAATTTGCTTCATCGAAGGTTGAGGACATAAGCTCAAGGATACGGTCACGAACCTGAAGCTTAAGCCATTGATCCTCTTCGCTGTCCGAATTTGCTATAACGTGAAGCCGAAGTGTCTTATCGTATATTTTTTCCTCGCCTTGTATCGGAAGCACGGGGATAAGTGAAACGCATAAAACTGTCAGTATCGAAAAAATAAGTATAGCTCTTTTTAACATTTTAAACCTCATTTCATATTTGAATTTTGATAAGATTTAACTTATTATTGATTTAAAATGAGCTTTTTATTCAGAAAAAATCACCGCATTATTTAATACGGTGATATTTTAATTTTAATTTATAGGAAAATGTTCCGTTTCGTGTGAATTGTTTGCACGATGAAAACGGGCGAAATTCGGCGGCACTTTATTCAGTTTTTTCCATTTCACTATATCTACGGTACCCCTTATGATAAATGCGATTCCCAAGAAAAGCGTAACCGTCCATCTGATAAGCGATTCACCTGACCTGAAAACCAATATATAGCCGACTATCGCCGAAATACCCATTAGAATCTGAAATATTGATGTAAACAGAAGCCATTTTGCTTTCATGATTTTTTCCTTTTTCATACAGCTTTAAGCCTTCCACACCGCCTTGATAATGTTTGTTATCTTAGGTGTAGTACCGTACATAAGTACACCTGCACGGTAGATCTTTGCGGCGAGTATGCCTATACCGACGGTAGAGCCTATAAGAATTACTATGGACAGTGCGATCTCATACCATGCAACCGTACTCATTGCGATTCTCGTAAACATTGACATAGGGGAGGTGAAGGGGATATATGAACATATCTTCATAAGGGTATTATCCACGTTGCCTGAGCTCATGGAGGTCATTACCACGATGAATGCAATTACGAAGAGCATAGTTATCGGCATTACCGAGGTATTGATATCCTCAAGCTTTGAGGCGGTAGAGCCCACCGCACCGAACATAAACGCGTATATCAGGAAGCCGAGGACAAAGAATATCAACATATACAGCAGAAGAGTAGGAGGGATATTGAAGATGGACTTGATTATCATACTGTCCTTCCAATAGGTTTTGTTAAGATTGTAGAAGATAAGAGCTGAACCGAAAACTGTGACTATCTGTATAAATCCTGCAAGGCAAGAGGCAATCACCTTGCCGAACATCATGCTCGTAGGCTTGGCGCTGGTTATAAGAAGCTCCATGGCGCGTGAGCTTTTTTCGGTCGCTACGTTTGTCGCTACCATCTGTCCGTAGAGAAGTATAACCATATAGAGTGCAAAGATCATAATATAGGTATAGAAGAAATTCTGCGCCTGATCTTTGCCGAGGCTTTCCACCCTGCTGTTAATCTGAATACTCATGACCTCGGTTGCTTTGTCCGGGGACATACCGCCTTCGACCATGGCATTCATCTGATATATTTTTTGAAGAACGCTGTTTGCCGTTTCTGTGTTCATGTCATACATAGACAGATTATTGACGTAATAGGTATATTCGCTAGGTGCAGTCATTATAAAAGCAGAATCGGCATCGCCCTCTGTAATAGCTTTCTTTATATCCTTGGTATCCGAATCCGTTATCTGTACGTCGTAGTCGGTAAATGCAGCGGCAAAGGTCTCGTATACTATGTCGGCATTATCCCGATCATAAGCTTTAACGAGCATGACGGGTAGCTGCTCCGAGCTGTTATCGGCATCATTCTTGAAGAGAGGTGAAATACGGGGGAAGAACATAACTACCGCGATAAGAAGAACAAGGAAAATTGTAATCCCGACAAAGATCTTGTTTTTGAAATAGTATTTCAATTCAAAATTGAGTATCTTTCTAAACTGCTTCATTTATTTGTCCTCCTTTGCGTATTCTACGAATATGTCATTAAGCGAGGGCTCGAGCACTTTAATACTGTCTATATCGTATTTTTCTGTAAGGTAATTCATAACAGCCTTTTTTTCATCGACCGAGGCAAGCTTGATTATAACATCTCCTTTTTCGGTTAACGAGCTGTTTTTGAAATCCTTCATTACCGACTGTTTGTTCTCACAACGTACCACCAGACGGTCACGGGGATAATCGCGCTTAATGTTACACAGATCACCCTGAAGCACGACCTTACCGTTATTAAGGATCGCTATACTGTCACAGAATTCCTCAATATAGCTCATCTGATGGCTTGAGAAGAGAACTATCTTCCCCTTGGATATCTGTTCCTTTACAACGTTTTTGAGAAGCATGGCATTTACGGGGTCAAGACCTGAGAAGGGCTCGTCGAGAATAACGATATCGGGATCATGTGCAAGGGCCGTGATAAGCTGTATCTTTTGCTGATTTCCCTTGGATAGGGTATCAAGTTTTTTATTACGGTATTCGGTCATACCGAGACGTCCGAGCCAATAGTCTATAGCTTTAACTGCCTCCCTATGTTCCATGCCTTTCAGCTCGGCGAAGTAAGTAAGCTGGTCTATAATTATCTTTTTTGGATAGAGTCCTCTCTCCTCAGGAAGATAACCTATACCTACCTTGTTATAATCTATGGGATTACCGTCTATAAGGACTTCACCGCTGTTTGCAGGGAACACACCCATAAGTATACGAATAGAGGTTGTCTTACCTGCTCCGTTTCTGCCGAGCAGACCGAATGCTTTGCCGCCTTCTGCCTTGAAGGATACATCGCAGAGTACTTTATTTTGCCCGAAGGACTTTTCTATGTTTTTTAGCTCAAGTATCATTTTTTTACTCCCTAAAAGACAAATTAATTAAACTATTTATATTATGACATATCGGAAAGGAAAAATAAAGTACTTTTTTATAAGTTTATAATGTATTTTTCTTCAATCGAAGAAAAATAGCAGGATAACCTGCTATTTTAATTAATTATTTATTTAGTATTTTTTTCAGATACATACCTGTGTATGAAGTTCTGCACTTGGCAACCTCCTCGGGAGTGCCGGTTGCAATTATCGTACCACCCTTGTCACCGCCCTCAGGTCCGAGGTCGATAATATGATCGGCTGTTTTGATCATATCAAGGTTATGCTCGATAACAAGCACGGTGTTTCCGGCATCCACAAGACGCTGTAAAACCTCGATAAGCTTCTTAACATCCGCAGAATGAAGACCTGTTGTAGGCTCGTCAAGGATATATATGGTCTTTCCTGTGCTTCTCTTTGAAAGCTCGGTGGCAAGCTTGACTCTCTGCGCCTCGCCGCCTGAAAGCTGTGTGGAGGACTGACCTAACTTGATGTAACCCAAGCCCACGTCATAAAGAGTTTGAAGCTTGCGCTTAACTTTGGGAAGGCTTGAGAAGAATTCAAGCGCTTCCTCTACCGTCATTTCAAGTACATCGTAGATATTTTTACCCTTGTATCTGACCTCAAGCGTGTCACGGTTGTATCTCATACCCTTACAAACGTCACAGGTTACGTAAACGTCGGGAAGGAAGTGCATTTCTATCTTCTTAACGCCGTCACCCTCGCAGGCTTCACAGCGTCCGCCCTTAAGGTTAAAGGAGAAGCGGTTTGCTTTGTAGCCTCTTTGTTTAGCATCCGGTGTTGCGGCAAAAAGCTCGCGCAGATCCGTGAAGAGTCCCGTATAGGTAGCAGGATTGGAACGGGGAGTTCTGCCTATGGGAGCCTGATCTATATCGATAACCTTGTCAAGGTTCTCCACACCCTCTATACGGTCATGCTTGCCGGGGAAGGACATAGCCTTGTTAAGTGTCTTTGCCAATGCTCTGTGAAGAATAGCGTTGATAAGAGAGGATTTACCCGAGCCGGATACACCGGTCACACAGACAAATTTGCCGAGAGGGATTTCAACAGAAACGTTCTTAAGGTTGTTTTCCTTAGCACCGATGATCTTGATGCTTTTTCCGTTGCCTTTACGGCGAACCTTGGGTATCTCGATTTTTTCCTTCCCTGAGAGGAATCTGCCTGTGATTGAATTTTCATCCGCCATTATCTCCGCAGGTGTGCCCTGAGAAACGATATTACCTCCGTGTATACCTGCGCCGGGACCGATGTCAACGATATAGTCAGATTCAAGCATGGTTTCCTCATCATGCTCAACCACGATAAGAGAGTTGCCGACGTCGCGGAGCTTTTTAAGAGTATCTATAAGCTTTGAATTATCACGCTGATGAAGACCGATACTGGGCTCATCAAGGATGTAAAGCACGCCCATAAGGGATGAGCCTATCTGTGTGGCAAGACGTATTCTCTGTGCCTCACCGCCCGATAAAGTACCGGCTTTACGGTTAAGGGTAAGGTAGTCAAGACCAACGTTCATCATAAATTCAAGACGGCTCTTAACCTCTTTGAGTATTTCTCTTGCTATTGTCATCTCGGTTTCGGTAAACTGAAGATTCTTTACAAAATCAAGTGCCTCAGCTACCGACATACAGCAGAATTCGTGAATATTCTTACCGCCAACGGTAACCGCAAGAACTTCTTTTGAAAGACGCTTGCCCTTACATTTAGGGCAGGGAACCTCTTCGATAAAATCCTGATAATATTCGTTTTGCGATTGCTCATATCTCTGCTGAAGGATGTTTAAAAGTCCTTCAAAGCGGTAGTCCTTTACGTTATGTCCAATACCGTCAAAATATCTTACAACATCAAATCTGTCGTTTGAACCGTAGAGCAATACCTCAAGGGCTTCGGGAGTGTAATCGCATATCTTTGTATCAAGAGTGAAGCCGTAGAGCTTGCCCACCTCTGCCACAACAGGACCTGTCCATGAGTTTTCGTCCATGGTTTTAAAGCCGTTTACCTGCAAAGCACCCTCTCGCAGAGAAAGGTTCTTGTCCGGAACAACTCTGTCAAAGGATATACGGGGGAGTACGCCTATACCAAGGCATTCGGGACAGGCACCCATAGGGTTATTGAAGGAGAACATTCTGGGAGACAACTCTCCTATAGATATGCCGTGCTCCTCGCAGGCGTAGTTAAGGGAGAAGGAAAGCTCGGTTTCTTCGTTTTCGCCATACTCCTCACCCTCACGTCTTACTATCGAAATTCCCACAACACCTTCTGTTAATGAAAGAGCGTTTTCAAGAGAATCGGAAAGACGCGAGCGTATATTGTCACGCATTACAAGACGGTCAACGATTATCTCAACAGTATGCTTTATGTTTTTATCAAGCTTTATTTCCTCGCTTAAGTCGTACATAATGCCGTCAACACGAACACGAACGTAACCGCTCTTGGTAGCCTTTTCAAACACCTTTTCGTGCATACCCTTTTTAGCCTTTACAACAGGGGCAAGTACCATAAATCGTGTACCCTCAGGCAGAGCCATGATGCGGTCGATAATCTGGTCAACGGTCTGTTGACGGATCTCTCGTCCGCAGATAGGACAGTGGGGAATACCCACTCTTGAATATAAAAGACGAAGATAGTCGTATATTTCTGTTACGGTACCCACGGTAGAACGGGGATTTTTAGATGTGGTTTTCTGGTCGATGGATATAGCAGGGGACAGACCCTCTATAGAGTCGATATCGGGCTTGTCAAGCTGTCCTAAGAACATTCTTGCGTATGATGAAAGCGATTCCACAAATCGTCTGTGACCTTCTGCATAAATCGTGTCAAAGGCAAGAGAGGATTTTCCCGAACCGGAAAGCCCTGTGAAAACCACAAGCTTGTCACGGGGAATGGTTATATCAACATTCTTTAAGTTGTGAACCCTTGCTCCCGTTATAGTTAAATTCTTGTTTGCCATATAGGATTTCTCCTTGTTTTTATCTTAGAAAAATATTTAATCATTATATTATACCACACTATTTTAAAAAAATAAAGGGGTTATCGATAAATTACAGGCAGGCGCCGGCCTGCAGCGAATGATCGGGCATGAAGTTATCTATAACCGTTTCTGCAGTACCCGAAATAAGCATATCTACAAATTACAGTTTGAAGGGCTTTGCCCTGCACCCTGCTCTTCGGGGCGGTTGCACCGCGGCTATACTCGGGTTTGAAGTTAGATTAAATTCATCCTTTAATGCCCGAAATGAAGGATTTGCAGTAGACCCGTAGGGGACGGCGACTCGACGTCCCTTGAGGATTAAATATACAAATAACTATATTTCAAGCCATTAAAACGACAATTTATTTCTTTAAATTATAGTTTGAAGGGTTTCACCCTTCGCCCATATGCTTCGGGTTTGGAGTTAGCAGTAATCAATTTTTCAATGCCCGAAATAAGCATATCTACAAATTATAGTTTAGTGGTGAGTTTGCTGTGACAAAATGTCTTAAATAAACTAACGGAGAGCACTACAC
>SVTI01000096.1 GCA_015063855.1 Oscillospiraceae bacterium | reverse complement strand
CCTAAAGCCCTGTCTACCTCTTGGCACGCTTCAATGGTGGGAAGCACCTCATGATCTATTCTCTCATATTCTATTCCGAGACTGTCAAGAAGATCGTACGTTCTTATCTCCTTGTCAAGTCTGCCTTCGTTTGTTTCGGGTCTGCCCTTGTGTAAAATATATTCCATGGTTGATCTCCAATAAATTAAAATCCTACGTTGTCTCTCTTTATTTTTCCCGTTGAATTTCTCGGGAAATCCTGTGCTCTCACCACTACCTCGCTTATCTGCTTATGCGCGGGTAATTTTCTCAGAGCTTTTGCGATATCCGAGGCTACACGGTCGGTATAGTCGGAGAACTCAAAGCTGTGGGTTATGGCTTCACCAAGGTATATCTCGGCGCACAGAGCCACCTTTTTGCCTTTATTGTCCTTAAGAGCGTATACCACCGCCTCCTCGATATAGGGAACGGTACGGATATAGCCCTCTATCTCCTCAGGGTGTATACTGTAGCCGTTAGGAAGAGATATCCTGTGATCCTTTCTTCCTGTGATAACCAATCTGCCGCTTTCGTCTATATGACCGTAGTCTCCTGTGGAGAACCAGCCGTTGGCATCGATGGACCTTTTGGTAAGCTCCTCGTTTTTGTAGTATCCCGAGCACACCGCAGGGCCTCTGACGTCTATCTCGCCATTTCCCTCTATATCCGCCTCTCTTATCCTTACCTCGTGGCAGGAAAGGGGAGTACCTACCGTTCTGTGATCTGCGGTATTCTCGCTGTTGGCTGAAATAAGACCTGAACATTCGGTTACACCGTAGCAGTTGATTATCGGAATACCTATCGAATCAAAAAATTTACCTACCTCCGGAGCAAGAGCAGCGCTGGAGCATACTATGCTTTTGAGATTTCCGCCGAGACGGCTGTGTAACAGCTCAAAGAAGGGCTTGCGGGGATCTATTCCGAATTTTCTGGTAATATTGCTTATTTTTATACTTCCCTTGACCAGCTTTGTGGTATGATGCTTCTTATAATCAAGGATTATACGCTTGTATATCAGCTCCGCATCCGAGGGAGTCAGTATCAGGATGTTAGGCTGGTAGAAGCGAAGGTCTCTGAATATATTTCTGATGTTATCGTTGGTACACAGCGTTCCGTGTGCCTTTATCGTAGTAAGGATACAGCATATTGCCTGGAAGGAACGGTAATAGGGCATTACCGAAAGGTTCTTGTTGAAGCCCCCTGTAGCATTTGAAGCAGCGTTCATGCAGGTTATAAGATTCTTCTCGGTAAGTATAACGCCCTTGGGATTGTTACCCGAGGTATATATAAGCATGGCCGGGTCGTCCTGTCCTCTTCTTGAAGGTGCATTCTCCTTTGCCGCAAGAAGTGTCTCTCCCTTACGCACGAAGGATGCAAAGCTTAAGAAATCTCCGTCGTCATGCTCTCTGTCAAAACCGATAAAATACTTAACGCGGCTAAGGGCATTTCTGTTCTCTCTGAAGATATATTCGTATCTCTCCGAATAGAATACCACCTCGCTGTCGCTATGAGAAAGCAGCTCTATCATATCAGTTCCGTACAGCTCTGTGTTTACGGGGACGAACACTCCTGCGGTACACAATACCGCAAGATAACTGCTTATCCATTCGTATCTGTTATCCGAAACGCAGGCTATATGAGAGTTGTTTGTGCCTATTTCACTCAGCGCATATCCTATGGAAAAAACATCATGACAAAACTCGGCATAGTTTATCTCTCTTTTGCCTCCCGCGACCCTATATTGAAACGCGGTCTTAGTAGCCGATATATTTCTCGCATTATAGATTAGATGAAGAAAAGAGGTTATATTTTCCTCATTACCAAATCTGTTGTTTCGTCCAAATTTCATTGCGGTGCACCCTTGATCAAATTAAAAATTTCTCTGTAGTTAGTATTCAATACCATTATACAAAGCATGAGAGATTATTTCATGACTTGTTTGTAAACTTTGCCGTTATACCCTCAAATCTGTTGACCTTTTTTTGTTAATATGATACCATACCAATAGAATTTTCAGATGGAAGGCGGAATTTTTCTATGCAAGGCGGAGTTAATATTTTAATATCCTGCAGGTGTCCCTGTTGGGCTACCATTCCCGATATTGAGCTGTATATGGATCAGGTGGTTTCGGTTTTGGAGAAGGAGCTGGAGGACTTTGTAGATCCCGACACCAAGTCTGTCACCTCGACCATGATAAATAACTATGTCAAGCAGAAGCTGGTACCCCCTCCCGTTAACAAAAAGTATTCAAGGGGACATATTGCTTCCTTTTATATAATAACTCTGCTCAAGCAGATAATGCCCATTCCCGATATCACGAGGTTCATTAATTATATAAACGCTGAGCTTGGCTCAGAAAAGGCATTTGACCTCTTTTGCACGACTATGGAGAAATCGCTTTACCATGTTTTTACCCTCTCCGGATTTCAAGACGATTTAACATATGAGGGTACTCCTGTCTATTCCACGATCAAGAGCCTGTGTATGTCCTATGCGCACATGAGATATGCCATGACTTTGTTGGATGAGCACGCTCCCGCAGAAATCCCGGAGGAGAAGGACAAGGATAAGGAAAAAGACAAGAAGGAAAAGAAGGAAAAGAAGAAAAAATGATGAGTTTTTTTATCTGTCCCCTCTGTGGTTCAACTCTGGAAGGAGATAAAACACTTAAATGTATCAATGGCCACAGCTTTGACCGTGCCAAAAGCGGATACGTTAATCTGCTTTCGGGTAAAGGGGGAAACCACGGGGACCCAAAGGAAATGGTCATTGCCAGAAGAGATTTTCTCGATTCCGGTTATTACGAGGAATTTGCCGATGTCCTCTGCGATGCGGTGATGAAGTATTCGCCTGATAACGCACGTATACTCGACTGCGGATGCGGTGAATGCTACTATACAAAAAGAATCGCCGATGCCTTTAATAATGAAAGCAGACATGCTCTTTTCGCAGGCATTGACGTATCCAAGGATGCCGTCAATTACGGTGCAAAGCGATTTCGTGAATGTGAGCTTGCTGCGGCAAGCGTATATGCAATGCCTGTAGCTGACCAAAGCGTTGATACCGTGATCTCTGTATTCGCTCCTGCGGCGCTGGAGGAATTTCACAGAGTGCTTAAGCCGGGAGGATATCTCCTGATGGCGATAGGTTCACGAAATCATCTCTGGTCATTGAAAAAGGCGGTCTACGACACGCCATACAAAAATGAGCCTTCTGAATATACTCTCGACGGTTTCAAATTTATAAAGAGCATTCCCTGCTCCTATAATATCACCCTTAAATCAAACAAGGATATTCTCGATCTCTTTTCGATGACTCCCTACTATCATAAGACCTCTAAAAGCGACATTGCAAAGCTGAATTCCTTCGATACACTCGAAACGGAGGTTGATTTTGAAATACTGGTGTATTCAAAAAATGAGAAATTGAGAAACGGAAACTGAAAATAATTCCTGTTTCCTGAGCAAATAAAAAAACCGCCGAAGCGGTTTTATTATTTAATTATTTGTGCTTTGACTTCTTGGGAGCAAGAAGAACGATTGCTGTAACTGCCGCAACTGCGATCACTGCTGCAACTGCAACTGCGATGTAACCGCTGACACCTAACTTTTCCCATGTAGCGCCTTCGTCCTCGTGAGCGTCTGCTGCATGATCTGCAACACCGTCGCCGTCGTGGTCGTGTTCAACTACCGCTGCTTCTGTGTCCGCGAATACGGGAACAGCTAATGTTGCCATTACTGCAAATACCATGATCAAAGCAAATAAAACTGAAAGCTTCTTCATTATATAAGGTCCTTTCCTTAACGTTATAATATCATTAATTAAGAATATCAAACTATTATTAACGCAATATGAACAAATTTATAATAAAATATTACAATAGGAGAAAAAATGGAAACAAAACGATTTTCTAAGAATGATGACGGATTTATATGTGCTCATTGCGGAGCTAAGGTAGAGCCTCTCGGTTATACTTCACGTAATCACTGTCCCGTATGTCTCTGGTCGCTTCACGTTGACCAAAATCCCGGCGACAGAGCCAACGAGTGCAGAGGTCAGATGGAGCCGGTAGGCTGCGTGACCGACCCCAAGAAGGGTTATATCATTATCCACAGATGTACGAAATGCGGAGAGATCAAGCGTAACAAGGCAGCTCATGAGGCCAAGGTACAGCCTGACGATATAATGAAGCTGATAGAGTTGACCGCCAAGCATATTGACGATTAAGAAAATTTAGTATAATTCATTGACTTAACAAAAGAATTGTGTTATAATCAGTTGTGTATGACACTTTCGCAAGGAGGATGCTATGAGCGAATGTAATGTAATAATGGTAACCTCTTGCAAGGGCGGTGTCGGTAAGACAACAGTTGCGGCAAATTTAGGTATGGTGTTAGCTCTCATGGGCAAGAAGACTCTGCTTGTAGACTGCGACTTCGGTATGAGATGTCTCGATCTTGTAATGGGTCTCGAAGATCAGTGTATGTACGATCTGTGCGACGTTATCGTTCGCCGTGTAAGCTATGACAAGGCAATAATACGTGACGAGCGTTCCCAGAATCTCTTTTTTCTTGCCGCGCCGTACAAATACGAGGGTGATATCACTCAGAAAAGCTTTGAAAAATTCATCAAGAGCGTAGCACCGGCGCTCGATCTTGAATATATTATAATCGACACCCACGGTGGTATGGGAGATGAGGTAAAGCTCGGAGCGGCAGTATGCGATCTCGCACTTATTATAGCAACCCATCAGAGCGCTTCCCTTCGTGCCGCTGAACAGACAAACTCCTATCTTACAGAGCTTGGTGTCAAAAAAACAAGACTTATAATCAACTGCTTTGAGAAGCAGAGTGTTATTAAAAGCGAGCTTCCGGGCATTATAGATATTATAGACAGAACCTATGTAAAGCTTATCGGTATAATTCCAAGCGATCCGCTCTTTATTTTAGCACAGCGTAAGGGAATATTGATAGACAGCTTCAGAAAGAGTGATACCGTTATGGCATTTCGCAATATAGCTTTGAGAGTTATGGGCGAAACAGTACCATTGATGGAGGATTTTAAGAGAAGAAACCGTAAGATCATTATGAAATAACGGATGAATACATTAAGCTTTAATATACAGAAAAATGATGAGAGGTGGAAATATGCATATAGCAATTATAGCAGATGACAAGAAAAAGGAGCTTTTGGCACAGTTTTGTATAGCATACTGTGGCATTCTCAGTAAGCATTACCTTTACGCTACCAGCATAACAGGTAAGTATGTCAGCGATGCTACAGGCCTGACCATCGAGAGGTTGCTCTCCGGTTCTCAGGGAGGTATACAGCAGATACTGTCCAGAATAGCATATGATGAAATCGATATGCTTATCTACATGAGAGATCCGGATGCATATCATTCACCGGCAGCAAAAGAGGTGCAGGACAATTTATTGAGGCTTTGCGATATACACAATGTACCCATAGCAACAAATCTTGCAAGTGCCGAGGTTCTTATCAACGGACTTGAGCGCGGAGACCTTGCATGGCGTGAGATCGTAAATCCCAATATTCTTCGCAGGTATTGATATTTTTAAATCTGCACATACTAACGGGGTCTCACAGAGACCTCGTTTTTTAATATATAGGAAATTGCGTTACTTCGGGCACAAAGGATGATGGAATATGATTATAAATAAGGCGGAAATACTCTGTGTAGGCACAGAGATACTTATAGGTGATATAGTAAACACCAATGCTGCATGGCTCTCCCGCGAGCTCTGCTTTATGGGGATATCCCAGTATCATCAGGCGGTGATAGGTGATAACAGTGACAGACTCTCCCATACCGTGGAGACTACCCTTGACAATTGTGAGTTGCTTGTTATAACGGGTGGCCTCGGTCCTACCTATGACGATATCACCAAGGAGACCGTAGCCCGAATAATCGGAAAAGAGCTTGTATACAGCAAGGAGCTCTATGACGAGATACACCGATTCTTCAGACATAAGGGCAAAAAAATGACCGAGAACAACCGCAAGCAGGCTTATTATATAGATGGTGCCTCGGTTCTTAAAAACGATATCGGTACTGCTCCCGGCATGCTCTGCAGATTTGAGTATAAGGGCAGCGAAAAAATAATAGTTCTGCTTCCCGGGCCACCCGAGGAAATGAAGCATATGTGGAGCAATTATGCCAAGCCCGAAATAGAAAGACACACCTCTAAAGTATTTGTCACAAGAAATATAAATATAGTAAGAATGGGTGAATCCGAGGTTGCACAGAAGCTGGACTCTCTTATGAGAAGGTCGACTAATCCCACGGTCGCTCCTTACTGTAAGACTGCGGAGACCAGACTCAGGGTAACGGCATCCGCCGAAACAAAGGAGGAAGCGCAGAGGATCTGTGACGATATGGTCGAGCATATAAAAACAACCGAGGTTGGGGACTATATTTACGGAACAGATACCGAAATTCCTGTTGCCGTAGTTGAGCTGCTGATTGCCAAGAAGCTTAAAATAGCTACAGCGGAGAGCTGTACGGGAGGTCTTTTGGCAAAGATGATAACCGATGTAGCCGGCGCCTCGTCTGTATTTGAGGGCGGAATGGTCAGCTATTCCAACAGCATTAAGTATAAGGCTTTGGGGGTTTCGCCCTCGATTCTTGATAAATACGGGCCCTATGACCACAGAGTTGCCGCTCAGATGGCAGAGGGCGCGAAGCGCATCATAGATGCGGATATCGGTGTCGGCATTACCGGAATCGCAGGTCCCAATGGCGGTACGGAGGATAAACCTGTAGGCACCGTGTATATCGCCGTATATTATAACGGTAAAAGTAAGGTAACAAAATTCAAGTTTGGAAGGAAGCTCTCAAGAGAACGTATCCGCGAGCTTGCGGCAATAAACGCCCTTATAATGGTGATGGAGGTTATTAAAAAAGCGGGCGCCGGCCCGCACCGATGATCGGGCATGAACTACGTCAAAACCTCTAACTTCAATGCCCGAAACGGAGCAATTTCCTATATATTAAAAAAGCGGACGCCGATGATCGGGCATGAATCGGGCATAATTCTGCTTCTTCAAGTGCCCGAAGTAACGCAATTTCCTATATATTAAAAAAAGCAAGTCAAAAGACTTGCTTTTTTGGTGGGCCAACAGGGACTCGAACCCCGGACCAACCGGTTATGAGCCGGTTGCTCTAACCAACTGAGCTATTGGCCCGAAATATTCTGCAATATTTCATGCAGATGATATTATAACACAG
>SVTI01000095.1 GCA_015063855.1 Oscillospiraceae bacterium | reverse complement strand
CATATCCTTACTCATGCAGAGCCTCGGACTAACAAAGGAAAAAGCAGAACGCTTTCATGTTGAAAACTGGATTTTTGTTCACGGTATTGCTGTTATGCTCGCCAGCGGTTATCTTGATATTGATGAGCCGCTTATAAGCGATATGATCACAGACGCATATCACGGCTTAAAGCATAGCTTCGAGGTAGAGAAATGATAGTAAAAAGACTTTTTGGAATGCAGGATATCACCTACCGTGAGTTTCAGGCTTCCCTTATGCCAACGGTGGATAAGGATAAAATAATAGGTGTTCGTACCCCATTACTGCGTAGCTTTGCAAGGGAAATAAAGGGGAGCGGGGAAGCGCAAAGCTTTATGGAAGCTCTTCCTCACAGCTATTATGAGGAAAATAATCTTCACGGCTTTTTGATCGAGTATATCCGTGATATCGATGAATGCATTTCAGCTTTAAACGAATTTCTGCCCTATGTTGATAATTGGGCGACCTGTGATTCCATGAATCCGAGGGTGTTGAAAAGTTATCCCGAAAGGACACTTCTTGAGATAGAAAAATGGCTTTCTTCAGAACACACCTATACGGTTCGTTACGGTATAAAGAAGCTTATGGACCATTATCTTGATGAACATTTTGATGAAAAATATCTTGATACGGTTGCAGGGATAGAAAGTGACGAATACTATATCAAAATGATGAAGGCGTGGTACTTTGCTACGGCATTGGCAAAGCATTATGATGAAACTGTGATATATCTCGAGAAAAAGGAACTTCCTCTGTGGGAGCATAACAAGACGGTACAGAAGGCTCTTGAAAGCTACCGTGTCAGCGAAGAGCATAAAAACGAATTAAGAAAGCTGAGGATCAAATAATGAGTGACATTATAAAAATTGAAAATCTTTGCAAAAGCTTTGGAGATATTAAAGCGGTACATGATCTGAACCTACGGGTAAACAAGGGTGAGCTTTTTGCTTTTCTCGGTGTAAACGGCGCGGGTAAATCCACAACTATTTCGATTCTCTGCGGTCAACAGAAGAAGGATTTGGGTAAGGTGTATGTGAATGGTATGGATATAGATACCACACAGGATTATAAGCGTGATATCGGGGTGGTTTTTCAGAACTGTGTGCTTGATAAGGCACTAACCGTTATTGATAATCTGAAGAGCCGTGCCGCACTCTACGGAATATTTGGAGAGAGCTTTGAGAGAAAATTAAAGGAATTATCCGAGCTTCTTGATTTTGGAGATCTTCACAGAAGAACGGTTGGTAAGCTCTCGGGAGGACAGAGGAGACGGATCGATATAGCAAGAGCTCTTCTTCACGATCCCAAGATACTTATCCTTGATGAGCCTACCACGGGACTTGATCCCCAGACACGCAAGCTTCTTTGGAATGCTGTCGACAAGCTTCGTAAAACCAAAGATATGACTGTTTTTCTGACCACTCACTATATGGAGGAGGCGGCAGAAGCGGATCACGTTGTGATCATAGATTCGGGAAAGCTTGCGGCATCGGGTACACCTCTTGAATTAAAGAACAGGTATACGGGGGACTTTATTACCCTTTACGGTGTTACAGAGGATGAAGTGAAAAATCTCGATTACGAATACTCTATGTCAAAGGATGTTTGCCGTATCAACGTGCCGAACACCTTAAAAGCAACCGAGCTTATATGCTCTCATCCCGAGATTTTCAGAGATTATGAGATAACCAAGGGTAAAATGGATGACGTTTTCCTTTCGGTAACGGGTAAAAAGCTTACGGGAGGTAATGAAGGATGAAAACTTTAAATATTCTTATCAGAAGAAATATTAAGCTGTTTTTTAAGGATAAGGGAATGTTTTTCACCTCTCTTATCACACCATTGATACTTCTGGTCCTCTACGCTACCTTCCTCGGTAACGTTTTTGAGGACAGCTTCCGTATGGCCATACCCGAGGGGATGAAGGTTGACGATAATATCTTATCGGGAATAGTGGGCGGACAGCTTCTCTCATCACTTTTGGCGGTCAGCTGTGTTACTGTAGCCTTCTGTTCGAATATGCTTATGGTACAGGACAAGGTAACGGGTGCGGCATCGGATATATCCATGACCCCCGTCAAGGGCTCGACCCTTGCATTCGGTTACTATATTTCCTCATTTATCTCTACGATGATCATAAGCCTTGTTGCACTTGCGGCGGGTCTTATATATATTGGGGTTATAGGCTGGTATCTTACGTTTACAGACCTGCTTTTAATTGTACTCGACGTATTTCTTCTTGTAATGTTCGGTACTGCTCTGTCCTCGGTCATCAATCATTTTCTTTCGACTCAGGGACAGATATCGGCTGTAGGAAGTATAGTCAGCTCGATGTACGGATTTATATGCGGAGCTTATATGCCGATATCCTCATTTGGTGACGGAGTGCAGAAGGTGGTCAGCTTTCTCCCCGGAACCTATGCTACATCTCTGCTTCGCAACCATTGCATGAGGAGCGCCCTTGATGAATTTGAAGCCTCGGGTATACCTGCCGAGATAGTAGAGGGTATGGCTGACACGGTCGATTGTAATCTCTATTTCTTTGACAAAGAGGTTTCTGTGCCAATAATGTATCTTGTGCTTGGTACAAGCGTCGTTCTGCTCGTCACAATATATGTGATCATAAATTACAGAAAAAACAGAAAAAAGTGCAGAATTTAACTGCACTTTTTTGATTATTGTATAGCGTTTAACGGACTTTTACATATTTGATAATAATCGAACCCATATTGTTTTCACCGCTCAGGTCAAGACGCTTGAACGAGCCGGTGTCATTCTCGGGGATCTTTATAGAGCCCATTGCGTTGGTGATGTCGTTTGTTACATACCAATCCTTCGGTACGTTAAGTATTAGCGAGCCCATATTATTATCAATGAAGATATGTCCGTTTCCGTTATAGCTTTCGGTGTTGGAGAAGAAAACCTCGCAGGCGGACATATTATTGCTGATCATTTCGTTTATCGTACCGTGGCAATCTATGTAACGGGTCTGCTTACCCATGGGAGCCTTGAGCTTTATTTTTTTCGGAATTAAGAGGGTCAGGCCCAGACTGAGCAGAAATGCGATCAGCAAAAAGGTCCAGAAGGAGGCAATATTGCCTGATTCTATATTACAGAGCAAGGCAATCTCTTTTTCAAAAAGCATTACCGTAAACATTAACGGAAACACGGTGGGGAATATTCTTCTTTTGATAGCCGAATGTACAGCTAATGCTACAAGCAGTATTCCCGCAGTTATTCTCCAAACTGGGATATCCTCAGGTATACCGAGAGTAACCTCGAATGCATTAAGTATTAAGAGCAGGGCGATAACTACAAGGACCACACCCCAGAAAATTCTTCCTTTTTTCATTTTTTATCCTCCTTAATCGGTTGAAAAACGCAGATTGTATATTCTTTCCTTTAACGGCTTGTAATAGGAACGCGAGACGTAGACCGCTTTGTCAGAATCATAGAAGGTAACACGGCTTGCGCCCGCCAGATTTCGCGAGATAGAGTTGATACGAAGCACATTCAGTATGCAGGATTTGGATACCCGCATAAAGTAATTCGGGAGCATGGCTTCAAGCTCATACAGCTTATGGTCGGTGTAGTACATATTTGAGTCGGTATGAGCACTTACCTTACCATTTGAGGTTTCGAAGAAGAGGATATCTTTCTTCGGAACATAGTACTCGGTATTATCTATCTCGAGGATCATGTCTCCCTCCAAACCGAGGATATTCTCAAGGCTGAGTTCTATTTGACGTATTTTATCATCACGTTTTTTTGCACGTATGATTATTTCCTCCTCCTCATCGGGAAGTATCTCTGTACGAAGCTTCATCTCTTACCTCCTCTCTCTGTACATAATATAGCATATTTCGACTTTAGTTGTAAATAGCTTTAAGTTAAGTGGTTGATTTTTTTAGGTATGAAGTATAATAATAGCTGTGATTTGAAGTCTTTTTGATATTGACAAAGATGTTCAAATAGAATATAATGAGGGGTAGTAATTTCGTTATGTGACCGAGGTGAACCCAAATGGAAGGCTGCATTTTTAATATACAGAGATTTTCTATACATGACGGTCCCGGAATACGCACCAATGTATTTCTGAAGGGTTGTCCCTTAAACTGTCTTTGGTGTCATAATCCCGAGGGACTTGACCCCAAGCCTCAAATTAAATATTCACCTGAGAAATGTATTGGGTGTGCTGAATGCTTAAAGGTATGCGAGCCTAAGGGTCACAAGGTGGAGAACGGTATACATACTCTTGATTTTTCAGCTTGTATCTCATGTATGAAGTGTGCCGAGAACTGTCCTGCGGGTGCTGTTGAGCGTGACGGTGAGGAAAAAAGCGTTGAGGATATAATTGCAACCGTTATGCGTGATGCAAACTTCTATGAAAAGAGCGGAGGCGGTATGACTCTTTCGGGCGGTGAGCCTCTCTATCAGGGTGAATTTGCCCTTGAGCTATTAAAGGCGGCTAAGGAGAAGGGAATACATACTGCTGTAGAGACCTGCGGTATGACAAGCGCGGATATAATGAAGAGTGTTGTTCCTTACGTTGATCTTTTCTTATATGATTACAAGGCGACGGGAGAAGAGGAGCATAAGCGTCTGACAGGTGCATCCCAGAAGCAGATACTTGCTAATCTTGATCTTCTTGAAGAATTAAATGCGAAGGTCATACTCCGCTGTCCCATTATTCCCGATATCAATGATAACGAGGATCACTATAAGGGTATAGCCGAAATTGCCAACAAACACAAAAATATAAACGAGATAAATATAATGCCCTACCATTCATTAGGTAACTCCAAGCGTAAAAAGTTAGGCTTAACTGTAAGCTATGAAGCCGAGACCATGAAGATGGCGAGAGCAAAGGAAATAAAGGAATCCATCGAAAAATATACCGATAAGGAGGTCAAGGTGGTATAATGAAGAACTATAGAAGCACAGAGGAAAAATACGAATACTCTCCCATAATGGAAGAGGTATATTCGGAAATGTTAAAGAGAAAAAAGAATAACAGAACCCGTGAAGGAATCGAGACCGGTAACGAGCCTGACGGTAAGACCCCCTTCTTTGATATCTTCATAAATCACCGTGAGAAGCCCTATCCGATAAAGCTGGCTATGGCTATAGTTGAAAGCTGGATGGTGACTGAGCCTACAATGCACGATAAGGAGGTACTTGTCGGTTTTCCCCGCCCCCTGCGTCCCATTCATGAGCATTTCCATATAGGTATATGCAGAGAGAGACATGTTCTGGATTATCCTGCATATATAGACCGTAAGGAGGAGCTGGGAGCTCTTATGACAAAGATGCGTCCCGAATTTCATCCCGACGAAGGGCAGGCTGCAGCAGCCCTCGAGGAATCGATGTTCTGCACAGAGGAATATCCTGAGGCAAACAGATTGCTCTGGGGTGCATTATGGAGTACGGGCGGCTATCAGGGACATACCGTACCGAACTATGACATTCTTCTTACCAGAGGTGTGGGTGACGTGTTGCGCGAAACAAGAGAACGTCTGGCAAAAGAAACCGTCGAAAAGAAAAGACTTATGTACCAAGCCTGTGAAATTATCCTTCAGGGCTTTGGCGATTGGATAAATCTTCAGGCAACTGCGGCTGATAAGAAGGCTGAGACCGAAAGTGATCCCGTACTTAAGGCGAGATATTTAAGAGCGGCTCAGAACTGCCGTGATATTGCCTTTGATGCACCTAAGACCTATTATCAGGCGGCACAGCTTACCTTCTTCTACAACCTTTGGGATGCAAATGACTGTACCGGACGTACAGATCAATACCTCTATCCCTTCTTCAAGGAGGCTCTCAAGGAGGACAGAGCATTTGCCGAGGAGGTTACCGCCTCCCTTATGATGAAGTTCTATGAGCACGGTGTACATAATATTACCGTCGGCGGTATAATTCCCGAGACCGGTGAGGATGGAGCAAACGATCTTACCTTTCTTATGCTTCAGATCCTTCGCCGTAACCATGCTACTCATCCCCGTATGAGTATTCGTGTGAACGAAAAGTCGGATCCCCGTATGCTTGCATTGGCTGTACAGATGTGGTCCGAGGGTATGAGTGACCCCACCGTTGCAAGTGATACTACAATTATTCCTGCATTTATAAATAACTACGGTGTCGAGCCTAAGGATGCAATGAATTATACCCTTCTCGGTTGTCAGGAGCTTGAGATACCCGGTAAGAGTAATTTCGGCTGTGAGGACGGCGTATTTAATCTTGCGAAGGTTCTTGAATATACACTCAACAACGGTAAGGACCGTTTTGACAATAAGGTTACATTAGGTCTGGATACAGGTAATATAACGGATTACGAGACCTTCGATGAGCTTTGGGCAGCCTTTGAAAAGCAGATCGCATTCCTCACCAAGCGCTTCTGTGAGCTTTGTGATATAGGTCAGCAGATCAGAGCTACCAACTATGCAAAGCTTGTAAAGACCCCCTTTACCGAGGCTTGTCTCGAGAGAGGACTTAATCTTGACGACGGCGGAGCTCTTTACGGTTACGGTTGTGTAGAGACGGCAGGCAGCTCTGTTACCGCAGACTCACTCACCGCCATAAAGAAGCTTGTTTATGATGAAAAGTTAATCACTCGTGAGACCTTGGAGGCGGCTATTGCGGCTAACTTCGAGGGCTATGAGAAGGAAAGACAGCTTCTTCTGAACCGTGCACCCAAGTTTGGTAATGACAATGAAGAAGCAGATGAGATGGCTCATAGAGTATTGAAGCTCTTCTGGACAGAGATAAAGAAGTATAAGAGTATTCGAGGCGGTGAATACAGCGGTGCTTGTTCACTTCTTTCCGGTGGTATCCATTACGGTGATCATACCTGGGCTTCTGCTGACGGCAGAAGATCGGGCGAGCCTTTGGGTAACTCTATCGGTCCCCGTCCCGGAGCAGATACAAACGGTCTTACTGCTATGCTCAATTCCGTTTCCAAGCTTCCTCTTGATCTCGGTGTGGGGGGTACTACCTGTAATATCGTAATACCTACAAGTACTACAAATACTCCCGAGATGAGAAAGAACATTGAGGATGCTATCTATACATTTCTCAAGAACGGCGGTCAGCTTGGACAGATAACCACAGCAAATCTTGATGATCTTATAGATGCCAAGGATCATCCCGAGCTTCATACAGACCTCATCATCCGTATAGGAGGCTTCTCTATCAAGTTTATTGAGCTTGCAAGAGATGAGCAGGATGAGATAATTTCAAGATATTCAGCATAATTTACAAAAGAAGCTTCGAAGAAGCTTCTTTTTATATAATAGGAAATTGCGTTATTTCGGGCACTGAAGAAACAGAATTATGCTCGGTCCATACCCGATCATTCGGTGCGGGCCGGCGCCCGCTTTTTATATAATAGGAAATTGCGTTATTTCGGGCACTGAAGAAACACAATTATGCTCGGTCCATACCCGATCATTCGGTGCGGGTCGGCACCCGCTTTTT
>SVTI01000094.1 GCA_015063855.1 Oscillospiraceae bacterium | reverse complement strand
TGGTAGTGATATCGTGTGGGTTCAAGTCCCGTCATCCGCACCAAAAAAGAAGTAACTTTTGTTTACCAAAAGTTACTTCTTTTTTTATCCAAGCCGCAGGCTTGGCATATCATCACCGCGCGAAGCGTGGTGCATATCATCAGCCCCTTTGGGGCTGTATCTCATCACGCGTTAGCGTGTATTTTTCCTGCGGCTTGATGAGATGCAACACTTCGTGTTGATGATATACCGCAACAAGTTGCGGATGATATACAAGGCTTCGCCTTGATTTGTTTGCTGAAAAGCTGTTTTGGAGAATAATGACGGAGGACTAATTAAGAGCGACAAATACCAATTTGTAGAATAGAAAACGCACACTACTTTTGGTCGTTTTTACCACCACTTATACTACTTTTGACCGCTCTTTGGCATAAAAGTCAACGTTCGTTGATATAAAGAAAAGTCCTTATTTTAAGGGCTTTTCTTTGTTTTTTAGATGAACACTTCCTTACTTTTTTGAAGGCAGACTCCCCTCAAGAAAAATGTGCGGGTGGAATACCCGCACACGCACATTTTTTCGGTATCAACTTTTACATATCAAACAGAAATAATTCCATTTCTTTTTCGAATGACGAAGAATCCGCACTCATCCAACCTTTGGGATGTCGCCATTCCTCTTTCAGTTCTCGTGCTTCCATAGCACCTAATGCATATGCTTTGACGAATAGCAGTTCTTCCATTTCAAAAACGTCACCTATATATTGCATCCCAGTGGAACGAAGATAACCTTGGAAACCGTATTTTTTAAGTGCTTCGGTATAAGCCCTTGCAACTGCATAGCACAAGTCTCGTCCGTCCACGGTGTATTTAAATCTGCCTTGTTTATAGGTGAACTCGATATCAATGAGGTCAGGTACTCCTTCGGGAGCAATTGAGAAATAATCGCTCTCTGCGGAACTACGGGACAGAGTAACATCTACAATTCGTCCTTCTTCATCCCATTGTATAGGAATTGACTTGAAAAATCGATTCCCGTTTTCTTCGGTAGGAGTTTCAAAGACGCATCCAAATCTTCTTTTCCACTGTCGCATATGCAACTGATGGTAGTCATATCCCTCGTTGTAGAGGCAATAAACTGCCGTTAAAAAAGAAGAAAACTGGTCTCCCATAACGCAACTTGGATAGAAATAGTGATTATCGCCACCAATTCTAAAATGAACCCGCATAAAGTCCGCGCCGATAGGAGTCAGTCTTACTCTAATTCCGCAATCTCTTTTATTCAGTTTCAAAAAAACACCTGTGCCATAACGGGCACGCACCATGTTGTTATGATGCATTATAGATTAGATTCAATGAATCCTTAAGTATTATAACATAGATGTAAAACATTTTCAATATGTAATTTCTAAATTTTAAGCCCCAATATGAAATCAGCTAAAATTTGAAACCCGTGCAAGACTTTACACCCCGATTTTAGGATAAAGTCTTTTTTGTATCAATCTTGTGTTCCCTTTACATAAAAAGACTCTAACTTTAAATGAACCGCACCAAGTTGTGCTGTCTGCACAACTTGGTGCGGTTCAAACACCGAACGTGATTTTTTTGTCTATTATATATTAATTTCCTTTTGCTGTCTTGTATGCTTTTTATATACAAGCACGAAGGTCGCCATCTGTATTATGAAGGTCAGGCTCCATGAGATCGTATAGCTGAAATAGAGGCATTGGGGTGTATGGAATCGCTCGATCTGAAATACCGTTGATATCCATGCTATACGGAATGCACATACACCGAGCACCGAGATTATCATGGGGGCGAGGGAAGAGCCGATTCCTCTCAAAGCACCTGTGGAAACGTCCATGAGACCACAGAGAAAATAGGGAATACATATAAACGCGAGTCTCGTCATACCGTAACCTATAGCCTCTTGAGAGTCTGTGATATAGATTGAGAGAAGTCTTTCGCCGAGGGCATAAGCCGTTAATCCTGCACTCAATCCTGCAATGCTTACCAGAACGAGGCAGAGGATGACCGTCTTTTTTACTCTGTCGTATTTTGCCGCGCCCGTGTTCTGTCCGGTAAAGTTTACTGCAGTCTGGTGGAAGGCATTGAGTATAACATATACGAAGCCCTCGATGTTGGCAGCCGAGGCATTGCCTGACATCACTACAGATCCAAAGGAATTTATCGATGACTGGATTATCACGTTTGATATTGAGAAGAGCGAGCCCTGTATTCCCGCAGGAATGCCGATTCGTATAAGCTTAAGAAGCTCTGCCTTATAGAAACGGAGCTTTTTTAACGAAAGCTTGCAGGCATCACTTCTCTTTATCAATGCTATCATAACGAGAAGTGCGGATACTGCCTGAGAAATTGAGGTTGCAAGCGCAACACCGGCAACGTTCATATTAAACTGTGTTACGAATATTACGTTGAGTCCTACGTTGAGTACACCTGCAATCGATAAGTATATCAAAGGACTCTTGGTGTCACCTGCAGCTCTGAGTATCGAGGCACAGAAATTATAGAGCATGGTAAAGGTCATACCCGCAAAGTATATCTTCATATAAGTTGCCGAGAGAGATATTACTTCCTTCGGCGTTCCCATAAGCTTTAACAGAGGCTCTGCCAGGAATATTCCTGCTACGGTTAATATTATTCCTCCAACCAGTGCGGCGGATATTGCAGTATGAACCGTCTTATGAACTGTGGTATCCTTTTTAGCGCCGAGAGCATGGGCGACAGAAACGCCTGCACCTACCGATAATCCGATAAACAGATTGATTATAAGATTTGAAATTGCTCCCGTAGCACCGACGGCAGCTACCGAAATACTTCCGCAATATCTGCCGACGATTATAAGGTCTGCGGCATTGAAAAGAAGCTGCAATACGCTTGTCAGTATTATCGGTATGGTATATATAATTATATGAGGGAGAAGGGCTCCCTCGGTCATTTTCCGTTTAGTGCTTGCCATGATATCTGCCTTCGTTAAAATTCTTTAATAATTATTATACAACCATAAAAATTACAAATCAACAGTTATATTATTAAGAAAAAGTTTATTTGCCTTGACAATATATACTAAATGGTATAAAATGAAAGGGAAGCGAGGTAAATTTATTATTATTTAAGGAGTTATTATGAAGCTCACAGGAAAATTTTTAGCGTTTGTATTGGTAACGTTCATGCTTGCTTCCATCATTCCCTTCAGTGCGTTTGCGGCTACTTATACCGTTAATCTGCATTGTGGCCCCGAAGGGTGGGGTTCTACGGCGTATCCTCTTACCAAGACATCGGGAACGCCGCTTCCGCTTTTACATGATAAGATGTCTATCTATCAAACCTACGGTATGCTTCCCGGTAAGCAGGTTCTTGATGATCAGCGTACTTTCATTGAGTGGAATACCGCATATAATGCTACCACCGGCAGAGGTACAGGCACAGCTTATTACGATTATTATACTGCTGATAAAGCTGCCACCCTCTATGCTATCTGGGGCTACAACATCCAGTTTAACGCTGACGGCGGTGTATACCCCTCTACAGGTAACGGTGTATACCTTACCTACGTTGCAAGCTACAACCTTCAGAATCAGTCCGATCCCAAGACCGACTATTCGTACTGTATGCCCGATCTTTTCAGCAATACACCTACAAAGGCAGGATGCAGAAGAGTTTCGAGTCAGTCAAGACCCTCCTATGCTCTTTTAAATGCGGATCTTTCCTTCTTCTGTTGGGAAACTCCCGATCAGAATCTTACTATTCCTCCCACAGGCGGTTATATGGAATGGGAGACCTTCCATTGCGCAGATTCCGCAAAGGGACGCGCCCCCGAATTCTTTGCTATTTGGGAGCCTTCTATAACATACAATGCCAACGGCGGCTCCGGTTCTATGTCCACCGATTATCTTTCCTGGACAGGCGACGGACTTTGGAGTTATTCAAGCTACACAGCCAAGAGCTGTAAGTTTACAAAATCCGGTGCAACCTTCATGGGCTGGAATACAAAACCCGACGGAAGCGGTACTGCTGTTCCCGTTGGTACACAGCTTGGCGGACAGAAGACCAATTCTGATGCCATTACCCTCTATGCACAGTGGTCTGATCAGACCGTTAATCCCCCCGTTGATCCTCCCGTAGTAACCAAGAATTACACCGTTACCTTCGATCCTAACGGCGGTACAATGGTTGGCGCATCTACCTATAAGATCAACACAGGCGATTATTATACCGAAATATTCGGCTCAATGCCTCAGGCGACCAGAAGCGGCTATACCTTAAGCAGCTGGTATAACGAAAAATACGGTTACACTCTCAATATGTCCGACTATTTCAGCGTTGCAGAGGATGTAACCTTTAAGGCTCAGTGGACTAAAAATTCCACCGAGGAGGAGTATCCTTTAGGCTACTATGAAGTAACTGCAACTTCTCTTAACATGCGTTCCGGTCCCGGTACCTCCTATGAACAGGTAAGCTACCTTTCCAACGGTGCTCAGGTTCAGATCACCCAAACTGACGGCAAGTGGGGTTACTGTAGCTATAACGGTAAGAGCGGTTGGATCAGTCTTGCATACTGTAAGTATCTCGGCACCTCTATCGATACCGTAAACAAGTACACTCTTACCTTTGATACTAACGGAGGTACGATGCCCTCCGGTTATTCTACCACTTATACCTTTGAGCCCGACCAAAAGTTTGCAGACGTTATTGGCGGATTCCCCATACCTACACGTACGGGTCATACATTTAACGGCTGGAGAAGAGTTGACTGGACTCAGGATTTCTGGACCGATACATGGGGCACTCAGCCCTTCACCTTCGGTCATGACGTAACCCTTAAGGCTGAATGGACAGCTACTCATACCCACAGCTATACCTCTATGATTACAAGAGAGGCAAGTTGTACGCAGGAAGGAACAAGAACATATTCATGCTCCTGCGGTGACAGTTATAATGAGACTATCGCGGCGCTCGGTCATGACTACACCAAGGTAGTAACAGAGCCTACCTGCGTAGCGAAGGGATATACCGACTATACCTGCACCAGATGCTCGAACCATTATACCGGTGATTTTACCGATCCCAAGGGTCATAGCTATAATTCCGTTGTAACCGATCCTACCTGCACCGAGAAGGGCTATACCACAAATACCTGTACGGTATGCGGTAACACGAATATAACAAATTACGTAGAAGCCAAGGGTCACAGCTACGACGAGACAAAATATGCTCCTACCTGCACAACGGAGGGTTACACCAATTACGTATGCGGTATATGCGGTGATTCCTATAACGACGATTACGTAGCCGCTAAAGGACATTCTTTCGGTTCGTGGTATACGGTAACAGAACCCACCGAGAATTCCGAAGGACTTGAGCGCAGAGACTGTGCTGACTGCTCTGCTTATGAAACCAACACTCTTCCCAAGCTTGAAGCTGAACCCACCGAAGCTCCCTACATTACAGCAGACGGTGTTACAATGACGGTTCATAACCTCAAAGGTGTTAAGGACTACTTTATCGCAGCAGGCGACTATGATACCTACAGAGAGGTTAAGAACAACCTTATCGTACAGATAACACAGAACAGAATCAAGGGCGCAAACGAATATACATACGTTGTACCCAATTTCGGCAGACACACCGTTTACGTAAGATATGAAGATTCAACCAAGCCCGCAACCATTCTTAAGGTTGACCTTATAGGTAACGTTCCCGAGCTCAGCGCAAACGGACTCCAGCTTACGGTTGATAATCTTGGCGGTGTTAAGCTTATCCGTACCGCTTACGGTGATCACGCATCTCCCTCCGCTATTAAGAAGGCGGCAGGTGCGCGTGCCTTCACATATGTTCTCAACGGTAAAGAGGAATATACTATCCAGTACCGTGAAAACGGAATCGTTACGGTAGCAGTTATCTATAATAACGGTTACGTTCATCTCTTTAAGTATGAGATACAGAAGAAGGTTCCCACCTTTGCCAATAATGGCAACAGCGTTACCTTCGGTAATCTTGACGGTCTTAAGGTGTTAAGATACGCTCCCGGAAGATATTCTACCTCTTCCCAGATCAAAGCGGCAGCAGGCTCTAAGGCTATCACTCCCTCAGCGATAGTTAACGGACAGATTACCATATCCAAGCTTGCGGTCGGCACCTATACCTTCTGCGTACAGTATGATGATGAATCCTACAACTATTATACGGTAACAGTTGCATAATACGAAATAGTACCTACGACAGGGGACGATATCATATGATTTCGTCTCCTGCCTTTGTTTTACTATTGACAAAACCGAAAAAAATATGTATAATAACATATGATATATAACGATTGTTATTTTAAGGAGACGAAGATGCCGCCAAAGATAAGGATAACCAAGGATGATATATTGAATAAGGCTGTCGAGATAGTAAGAAGAGAGGGTTATGCTTCTGTCAATGCAAGAGGACTTGCAAAAGAAATTGGCTGTTCTACCCAGCCGATATTTTCAAACTACGAGACGATGGATGCGCTTAATAAGGATATAATTGCAAGGGCTGTCAGCGTATACGATAGCTTTGTAAAAAGCACCCTTGAGAGCGGTGAATACCCACCGTACAAGGCTCACGGTATGGGCTATATCAAATTTGCCAAGGATGAGAGGGAACTGTTCAAGCTGCTCTTTATGAGAGACAGGGACGGCAGAACGGGTGAGGATATTCCTATAGACGGGGTCATATCCTTACTCATGCAGAGCCTCGGACTAACAAAGGAAAAAGCAGAACGCTTTCATGTTGAAAACTGGATTTTTGTTCACGGTATTGCTGTTATGCTCGCCAGCGGTTATCTTGATATTGATGAATCGTTTATCAGCGATATGATCACAGATGCATATCGGGGCTTAAAGCATAGCTTCGGGGTAGAGAAATGATAGTGAAAAGACTTTTTGAAATGCAGGATATTTCCTACCGTGATTTTCAGGCTGCCCTTATGCCAACGGTGGATAAGGATAAAATAATAGGTGTTCGTACCCCATTACTGCGTAGCTTTGCAAGGGAGATAAAGGGGAGCGTGGAAGCGCAAAGCTTTATGAAGGTCTTGCCCCACGGCTATTATGAAGAAAATAATCTTCACGGTTTTCTGATAGAGTATATCCGTGATATCGATGAATGCATTTCAGCTTTAAACGAATTTCTGCCCTATGTAGATAACTGGGCTACCTGCGATTCCATGAATCCGAAGGTGTTGAAAGTATATCCCGAAAGGACACTTCTTGAGATAGAAAAATGGCTTTCTTCTGAACATACCTACACGGTACGTTACGGTATAAAGAAGCTGATGGACATTTATCTTGATGAACATTTTGATGAAAAATATCTTGATACGGTTGCAGGGATAGAAAGTGACGAATACTATGTCAAAATGATGAAGGCGTGGTATTTTGCCACAGCATTGGCAAAGCAGTATGACTCTGCCATAGCTTATCTTGAAGCGAAAAAGCTTCCCTTGTGGGAGCATAACAAGGCTATACAAAAGGCAGTTGAGAGCTTTCGTGTAAGCGCTGAGCATAAAGAAAAATTGAGAATTTTGAGGATAAATAAATGAGTGATATTATAAGAATTGAGAATCTTTGCAAAAGCTTTGGAGATATTAAAGCGGTGCATGATCTGAACCTACGGGTAAACAAGGGTGAGCTTTTTGCTTTTCTCGGTGTAAACGGCGCGGGTAAATCCACAACTATTTCGATTCTCTGCGGTCAACAGAAGAAGGATTTGGG
>SVTI01000093.1 GCA_015063855.1 Oscillospiraceae bacterium | reverse complement strand
CTTTTTCGTCATGCACTTTTTTTACTATTTAATTCATAACACTTTTTAACATTTTACTATTGACTTTTAATAGTTAGTCTTTTTCAACGTCTGCCAGCTTGTCGATAGGTTTATCGACAAGCTGAAAGGACTTTCATAACGAAAGTCCTTTGTTTTCACTCATTGTATAGTGAAAAGTAATAAATTTATTTTAAAAAACGCGAAAAAACTATTGAATTTGACATTGAAATGTGTTATAATACAAGTGTAATCACACTTTGGTTACAATCCAATAGTAAAGGGGCGTTTAACGTGAAAATCACAACTTTCGGAAGACAAGTAACAGTAACAGAGGATCTTAAGATCTTATTTGACAAGAAGCTTGGAAAGTTAGACAAGTTCTTCCGTGACGATGCAGATTGTAATGTAACGTTGCGTGAAAGAAAGAACGGCAGAAAGGTTCTTGAGGTTACTATCACCGCAGGCTCAACCTTGTTCCGCGCCGAAACAGAGGAAGAGACCTTCCAGAACGCTCTTGACAAGGCAGTTTCCACAATCGAGCGTCAGATTCGCAAAAATAAGACAAGATTGGAAAAACGACTTCGCGAAACGGCTTTTGACTATGACGCGCAAGCCTTTGAAGAGCCCATCGAAGAAGAAGGAGATTTTGATATCAGAGTAAAGAGCTTTTCCTTCAAGCCTATGTCACCCGAGGAAGCAATACTGCAGATGAATCTTCTGGGACATGAATTCTTTGTATTCGAAAATGATGAGACAGGAGAGGTAAACGTAGTTTATAAGCGTCATGCTAAAAAATACGGACTTATCGTACCCGATTAATATTTATAGTTAAAAAGCTGTCGCTTCGGCGACAGCTTTCATTATGTAATGAATTAAAAGACTCCAAGTGATTTTAGTATAAATGAAGCAATAAATGTAGTAAATGCTGAGCTTACGGTAGTCCATATAACCAGCTGACCTGCAAGCTCGGCATCCGCACCCATCTCCTGAGACATAGCAACACTTGATACCGCCATCGGAGTAGTGAATACTGCAATAAAAGCGGCAAAGTGAGCTCCGTTGAAGTTGTCGGCAAATAAAAGATATGCCGTGCCGAGCCCAAGAACGGGAATGATAAACGTTCTCATTATAATGCCGCTGAATATCTCTCTTTTCATATCACCTATACGTGAAAATTCAAACTGTGCACCAAGTACGAGAAGAGAAAGGGGTGTTGCCACGTTTGAGAGATAAGTAAGCACCTTATAAACAGGTGTAATATCTGTAAGTCTTAAGGAAACTCCGTAATTGACAAAGGCGGAACGTACCATCAAGAATATACCGCCGAGGGCAATGCTTTGGATCAAAGGATTTTTCAGTATATCAAGTAAGATCTTTTTAACATTTGGCTTGCCCTCACCATAGATTGAGAGAGCAATAACGGCTAAAATATTAAAAAGCGGTATTACAAGGGCTGAGAGCAGAGTTGCTACTATTACTCCTTCTTCGCCAAAAAGGGATTGAGCCAGAGGAATACCGATAAGTGCATAATTTGAACGAAAGGCTGCCTGCATTATGACAGACCTTCTTTCATTTTTTTCCGATGCTATACGGGCAAGTGGAATTGAAAGAGCGAACAACACCAACACAACGGCGAAAACATATAGTATGTAGCTAAGATCTGTTTTTTCGGAAATGTCTATCTTATATACGTTAAGGAAAAGCATTGCCGGCAGAAAAATTTTAAAAACCGACTTATTCGCCGTTTTAGAAAACTCGGCGGAAAAAAGTCCCGCTTTCTTAAGTATATAACCTATTGCTGTCATTATCACTATGGGTGCGACAGCGTTTATTGCAAATAAAAACGAATTCATATCTCTCCAATAAAGAGAACGGCAGAGCTGCCGTTCTTTGTAATTAATATTATTGCGTTATCTCGGTTTCAGGCTCTGTCTCGTATATATTGGTCACAGTCTCGGAACGATTACCGTAGAAATCGTAGGAATAACTGTGAAGCAGAGTTTCGACACCGTTCATAAGTTCGATACATTGAGTGGGAAGGTCTGAATCCTCAGAGAAGGTATATTTAAAGGTCTTTACATAAGCACATTTACCTTCTGCATCATAGAGATGCTCCTCACATACGTTCCCCTGTGTATCATATACCTTTAACATTGTATAACCGGAGGGATAGACCGTCTGCTCTGCCGAACAGTGCACACATCTGTTTTCCGCATCGAAGAAATGCACGGTATCTATTTTATGAGAGCATAAGCTGCAGGTATAGTGATGATGTGTCAGATCGATCTCATAGAGCTGACCGTCGGGTACATGCTCGCAGACCGTTTCCTCGGGAACGTCATTTTCAGTTACATCTGTATTGCCTTCCGTGTCTGCCTCGGTTTCATTTATCTTTTCATCCGGGTCGATACGGACCTCGGGGACGACCCTTTTATAACAGGAGATAAACAGAGACATAAGCAGGAGCAGTACAACGATAAATGAAAACAGTTTAAGTAATTTTGTCATGATTATATTTCCTCTACAGTCTTATAGTAATCCTCAAAATTAATCATTATACCCTTCTTACGGGCTTCCTCTATGGCAAAGGTGATAACGTGATTATAGTAAGATTCACGAATAGTAGGAACACTCTTACCCTCATAGATCCCGTTAAGCTCCTCATATATAGCCTGAACTATACCGTCGTCACCGCCGCCGTGCGCACCTGTGATACAGCCAAGGTCATTAAAGGGAATGTCCTCGTGCTTTTTGGTAACGAAGTCGTAGAGGTGAATGACCTCATCGCCAATGGTAGCGATCCTTATCTCACCCTTTGTTCCCATAATGTGCATGTGTCTGCCTCCTTTGTTGAAGGCGTTCATTGTAAAGGTTACAGTTACGTCATCTTCAAAGAGCATATTGACAGTCTGATGGTCAACTACGTCATTATCACATTTGAACACACACTTACCGTACTGAGTTTCGCGTATAGCCTTTTCAACATCTGCATCGGTAACCTCAAACACTCTGGCGCAGGTGGAACGCATCCAATAGCTGTCATCGGGCATATAGAGTTTTACTGCATTATAGGGACATTCGTCTCCTACGGGACATCCGTCGATACAGTAATCGGGTGAACCCTCGGGAGCATTTTCGCGCTTGAAGTAGGAGAGCATACCGTATGACTGTACGCTTTTACACTTTTTATTAATAAGCCATTGGATGATATCGATATCATGACAGGATTTTTGAACCAGCATATCGGCACTCTTGGCAGAGTTACCCCAGTTACCTCTCACATAGCTGTGGGTCTGGTGAACGTCACCAACACCCTCCTCGTGGTTTATACTCATAACCTTACCGATCCTACCCGAATCGATAATTTCTTTTAATTTAACAAAAAGACCTGTGTAGCGAAGAACCGTACAGATTATAACCTTAACGCCCTTCTCCTCTGCGGCGCGGGTTATCATCTTACATTCCTCAAGGGTGGAGGCGATAGGCTTTTCAAGCATAAGGTGATATCCTAACTCGATCGCCTTCATTGCAGGACCGAGACGCAGACGGTCCATGGTGGTTATAACGCAGAGATCGGCAATCTTATCTTTTGCAAGAAGCTCTTCCCAGGTTCTAAAACACATATCGGGGGATATCTTATGTCTGTGCATAAGAAATTCACGACGGTTATCTATAGGCTCGGCTACCGCAACGATCTGATATTTATCAGGGATCTTTCTCATTATGTCGGTATAAACCTGAGCTCTGTTTCCACCACCTATAACGGCTACGGTAATCTTTTTCATATCAAAACTCCGATATATAAATAGATATTATATATAGGATAACTCATTTTTTACGGAATGTCAAGAAAAAACAGTAAAAGCATTTTTATATACAGATTGACAAATCACAGATATTCGTATAAAATATATAATGGAAAAATGTCGAAAAGGAGCTAATATGAGATATACCGTTGAAGAAGTAATGGAATTTATTGAGGAGAATAACGTCAAGTTTATCAGACTTGCCATCTGCGATATTTTCGGAGAACAGAAAAATATCTCTATTATGCCAAATCAGCTTGAGGATGCCTTTAATAAAGGCTTTGCCTTCGATGCGTCGTCAATTCCCGGCTTTGCGGATGCGGACCATCCCGATCTCTTTCTTTTCCCCGATCCCGATACACTGACGCTTCTTCCCTGGAGACCCTCTCAGGGCAGGGTTGTGAGATTTTTCTGTAATATAAGATATGCGGACACAACCCCCTTTGAGCTTGATTCGAGATATATACTCTCAAAGGCGGTCGAGAGAGCTAAGACTATGGGTATACGCTGTTCGGTCGGCTCTGAATGTGAATTTTACCTCTTCAATACCGATGAAAAGGGACAGCCTACCGATATTCCCCTTGACAATGCAGGCTATATGGATGTCGCACCTGCCGATAAGGGTGAAAATATACGCCGTGAGATATGTCTTACCCTTGAGGAGATGGGCATCACTCCCCTCTCTTCTCACCATGAGGAGGGGCCGGGTCAGAACGAGATAGATTTCAGATATTCCAATCCTCTGTGCTCTGCAGATGACGTTATTACCTTCCGTATGGTAGTGCGTACCCTTGCAGCCCGCAACGGTCTCTATGCAACATTTGCCCCCAAGCCTATCGAGGGTAAGTGCGGCAACGGATATCATATAGATATCGCTCCCATAAAAATCGGAATCGAAAATACTACCGACGAGGCTATGGTAGATTCCTTTATGGCAGGTATTCTCAAAAACATTGACAGTATGACTGCGTTCCTGAATCCTACTGAAGATTCCTACAAGCGTCTCGGAACATATAAGGCGCCCAAGTATATCTCGTGGGCAAGGGAGAACCGTACACAGCTTATGCGTGTAATTCCCTTTGACGGAAAGAATAAAAGAATTGAGCTTCGTTCTCCCGATTCGGGAGCTAATCCCTATCTTGCCTTGGCTTTGCTTATTAATGCAGGGCTTGATGGTATCGAAAGAACACTTGAGCTCTGTCCCCCTCTTGACATCAATATGTACAAGGCCACAGAGTCTGATACTAAAGCACTCCGGCGTCTTCCCGATACTAAGGAATCGGCAATCAGACTTGCCGAGGACAGTGAATTTATAAGAAAATACATTCCCGAGAGAATCATTACTCAATATAAAGGATAATTAAGCTATGACACGGTTAAAGAATCTTTTTGATGTCTTGATCGTATCGGGAAAATCACAGGTACGGCAACGACTTAATGCCGAGCTTGCCCTTGAGAATTGTTATTCGGTAACTATCGCCGAAAACGCTGAGGCAGCGAGACGGCTTCTATCTAGTCAGAGCTTTGATCTTGTCGTAATAGATACGCCGCTTCCTACCGAATCGGGAATAGAGCTGGCGCTTGACATAGCCGAGAGTTCATATTGCTCGGTGATTATTGCTGTCAACTCAGATAGACTTGACGAGACCCGATATAAAGTAGAGGAGCTCGGTATCGTCACCATAGAAAAGCCTATTCTGCGTGAACAGCTTTGTTCTGCACTGCATCTCTGTACAGCGACTCGAAACCGCCTGCTTCTTCTTGAAAAGGAAAATGAAAAGCTTCGCCGCAAGCTGGAGGAAAGTCGTCTTGTGAACAGAGCAAAATGGCTTCTGTGCGAAAACATGAGTATGGACGAGCCCACCTCTCACCGATATATCGAGAAGAAGGCTATGGATAACCGAACTACCCGTCTTTCGGTTGCAAAGCAGATACTTAAAGAATATCAATAGCGACTAAAGAACGTAAGTTATATGTTCTGATCCGAAATCAAGCTTCTGTATATTTAAAATTAAATATCAAATTAAGGAGATATAAAAATGAAAAGAATTTTAGCTATGATGCTTTGTGTGCTTACGTTGATACCCACACTTTGCATCCCCACAGGCGCAGTTGGTGAAAATCCTTTCATCGACGTAAAAGAGAAAGCATGGTATTTTGACGCAGTGATGTACTCGTACGAAAGCGGTATCTTTAAGGGAACAAATGCAGACGGGACTCTCTTTTCTCCCGACAGAACTATGACCAGAGCCGAATTTACCACAACCCTTTTCAGAATTGCAGGAGCAAGAGAAGAGGACTATCAGGGCGCGGTTGGATTTGACGACGTACCCGAGGGACAGTGGATGAGTGCGCCCATTAAGTGGGCAGCGGAAAATTCGGTTGTAAGCGGTAACGGTAAGGGCGGATTTAACCCCAATGGCAAGCTCAACCGTGAGCAGCTTGCGGTTATTCTCTATAACTATGCCGCAACTCTTCACAACGTTTCCGAATTTGATGAAACGGTTTTCGAGTCCTTTGTTGATAAGGACAGTGTATCTTCATGGGCTGTTCCCGCCGTTAAGTGGATGACAGGTATCGGACTTCTCACAGGTACAGGAAACAGCAACGTCAGTCCCAAAATGACCGCAACAAGAGCGCAGGCGGCTCAGATCCTCAAGAGATATAACGAGTCCTGCGCACCTGCTGAGGTTGTCGATATATCCACCGACCGTCAATTCTTCATTGACGATTATATCGTTGATACCGATAAGACCGACGCTTTAAACGATTTCGGTACTCTTACAAAGAAGGAAGCACTCTTTGATTTTGATGCAAGCTGGGAAAGCGTTGACGCAGTTTATCAGAACATAGTTCAGGCTCCTGACGGAACATACCGTATGTATTACAAGGCAACCGCAAGACACCGTCAGATCTGCTATATCGAAAGCAAGGACGGTATCAACTGGACACGTCCTGACCTTGGTGACGGTACAAACGTAGTTACCCCCGAGGGATACTGGCCCGATAACCTCTTTGTATTCTACGATACCAATCCCAACTGTCCCGAAAATGAGCGTTGGAAGGGTATCTACGGTGAATGGGCAAACGGACTTTATCTTATCTATGCTACCGATGACGAAGGAAACGGCTTCTTCGGCGGCAAGGAGATCAAGATAATGAACAACCCCACCCAAACAAGAGGCTGTTATTTCGACTCTCTTAACACCATGTATTGGGACGAAGCAAGAGGAAAGTATGTAGCATTCGTGCGCGGATTCCACTACAAGGATAATTACAACCTCACAAAGGAAGAGGTTGAAACCTTCCCCGATAAGATCACCCGTGATGTTCGTTACATGGAAAGTGACGACTGTATCAACTGGACACTCCCCAAGGTTATCGAGTACTCTGACGGTACAGATATTCAGATGTATACAAACGGAGTTGCTCCCTACCACAGAGGCGATTTCTACTTCGGACTTCCCACCAAGTTCGTATATGAGCCCATGTCTACAGCAACTCTTCTTATGCTCAGCCGCAATCTTAAGTACTGGGAAAGAAACACTACTCCCATCATCAATCCCCCCAACGTTGAGCATGCCGCACACGGTGACTGCTTTGCATGCGTAGGTTATATCCAGACAGCGGATGATGAGCTCTCCTTCTATATGAGAGAATGGGACAACTCAAAGGATTGTATGGTTCTCTACCGCTATGTTATGAGACTTGACGGCTTCAGAAGCAGAGGTGCAACCTTCCGTGATTCCACCGTTGTTACAAAGTATGTTACCTTCGAGGGTAATTCCTTTGAGCTTAACCATAACGGTGACGTTAAGGTTATAATCAAGGATACCAGGGGCAACGTTATCTTTGAAAACGCATTCACCGGAGATAATATAGCTTCTACTGTTGATTTCGGAGATACTCTTGACGGGTACAAGGGCAAGCTTGTTAATATAACATTTGAGCTTGATAATTCAAGGATATATTCCTTTAAGTTTAATTAAAATTAACTAAAAGAGAGAAAGAACGGTCTTTTGACCGTTCTTTTGTCTTGACTTTTGTTTTTGAATGTGTTATTATATATAAGTTATGTGAAAAGAATACGCGGGTGTGGCGGAATTGGCAGACGCGCCAGACTTAGGATCTGGTGTCCCCGACGTGCAGGTTCGACCCCTGTCACCCGCACCAGAAAAAAGCACACATTTGTCTACCAAGACAATGTGTGCTTTTTTCAACGAAATAAATCCCTTGCGGGATTTGTGAAATGCACTGCGTGCGTGAAATACGCTCCGCGTGTGAAATGCGCTGCGGCG
>SVTI01000002.1 GCA_015063855.1 Oscillospiraceae bacterium | reverse complement strand
TTAAAGCTAAAAGGAATGAGTCCGGTGCAATACCGAACTCATTCACAAGCAATTTAATATTTAATTTTGTCTAAACTTTGGGGTTCACTTCAAAAACGGGTGGTTTTTCATATGCGGGCATAGCCCTCTGTTCTTCGCAAGTGCGTAAACGCACTTATACGATCTGCCAACTGCGTAGGACTGTTACCTGCTACCCGTAAACGGGCCGACTTCGCTTATCGTTATCTGTTCGCCTAGTTGGTCTTCTTTTAATTGATTTGCTATATATTCCGCAATTCGGCTAGTATTCTTTCCCACTGTATCTACGTAATATCCTTTACACCAAAATTCTCTACTTCGATACTTATATTTTAACTCGCCGAATTGCTCGTACAACATCGTACTGCTTTTCCCTTTCAGATATCCCATAAAACTTGATACGCTCAGCTTTGGTGGTATTTCCAACAACATATGTATGTGATCCGGACATACTTCTGCCTCTACTATCTTTACTCCCTTCCATTCACATAGTTGTCTTAATATCTTTCCTATTTCTGTTCGTTTTTCTCCATAGAATATCTTTCTTCTGTACTTTGGCGCAAATACTATATGGTACTTGCAATTCCACTTTGTATGTGATAAACTATTTATGTCATTAATACTCATCGTTAATGACCTCCTTTGTTGTTTTTTATGTGCAGTTGGCCGACCGCACTTTCATTATACAACAAAGGAGTTTTTATTTCTTCCTCTTCGGTTAACCTTTTTTGAACCACACGTCTAACGTGTGGTTTTACTATACAAAAAGGACTATGAAATAATAATCATAGTCCTTAATTATTTAATTAATAAAGCTTTGCGCCTGCGGGGATATGGGGATCAACCATGAGAAGGTGGAGCTTTTCTTCGCCTTCCTCGTTATGAATAGCGGAGAGGAGCATACCGTTGGATTCGATACCCATCATAGCTCTGGGGGGAAGGTTGGTGATTGCGATAAGTGTCTTGCCTACAAGCTCTTCGGGCTCATAGAATGCATGAATACCGCTTAAGATGGTACGGTCATTACCGGTACCGTCATCAAGGGTGAACTGAAGAAGCTTCTTTGACTTCTTTACAGCCTCACAAGCTTTAACCTTGACTGCTCTGAAATCGGACTTTGAGAAAGTCTCAAAATCAACACAATCTTCAAAGAGAGGCTCGATCTCAACCTTGGAGAAGTCGATAACCTCGGGCTTAACCTCAACTGCGGGAACAGCTGCACTCTTCTCCTCTGTCTTTTCCTTCTTGGGAGCATCTGTAGGCTTCATGGTGGGGAAAAGGAGAACGTCACGGATGGATGCGCTGTCGGTAAGAAGCATTACAAGTCTGTCAATACCGAAGCCAAGGCCTCCTGTGGGGGGCATACCGTACTCAAGAGCATTGATGTAGTCATAGTCTACCTCAGCCTTGGTATCGGGCTCGATGGCACGACGGTCTGCTACCTGCTTCTCAAATCTCTGCTTCTGATCGATAGGATCGTTAAGCTCGGAGAATGCGTTGCCAAACTCGGTAGCATTGATAAAGTACTCAAAACGCTCGGTAAACATGGGATCCTCGGGCTTACGCTTAGCGAGGGGGCTGATCTCTACGGGATAATCGTAGATAAATGTAGGCTGAATGAGCTTCTCCTCAACAAATGCATCAAAGAACTCAGCAATAATAGCACCCTTGCTGGGTATCTCGGGAAGCTCTACATGATGCTTCTTAGCAAGCTCGATAGCCTCTTCATCGGTCTTAACTTCGTTAAAGTCAACACCGCTGTACTTCTTAACTGCCTCAACCATAGTGAGCTTTTCCCAGTTGGAAATATCAATGATATGACCCTGATAAGGAATCTGGAGAGTACCGCAAACCTTAAGTGTAACGGTCTTCATCATATCCTCAACAAGATCCATAAGACCGTGATAATCGGTGTATGCCTGATAGAGCTCGATGGAGGTAAACTCAGGATTATGCTTGGGGTCCATACCCTCATTACGGAAGATACGTCCAACCTCATACACTCTGTCCATACCGCCAACAATAAGTCTCTTTAAGTAAAGCTCTGTCTCGATACGGAGAACCATATCCATATCAAGAGTATTGTGATGAGTATAGAAGGGACGTGCGGATGCGCCTATCTCGAAGGGTGTAAGTATGGGAGTATCAACCTCAAGAAAGCCCTTGGAATCGAGAAAATGACGGAGCTCACGAAGGATAAGGCTACGCTTAACGAAGGTATCCTTAACCTCGGGATTAACGATAAGGTCAACGTATCTCTGACGGTATCTGGTCTCTCGGTCGGTAAGACCATGGAACTTCTCGGGAAGGGGAAGCAGAGACTTTGCAAGAAGGGTGATCTCCTGTGCATGAACGGAAATCTCTCCGGTCTTTGTAGTGAAAACAAAGCCCTTGATACCGATGATATCACCGATATCCCACTTCTTAAACTCGGGATATACATCCTCACCTACATCATCGCGCTTAACGTAAACCTGGATTCTGCCATCATTGTCCTGAAGGTGGCAGAAGGAAGCCTTACCCATGATACGGCGGCTCATCATTCTGCCCGCAAGAACTACGGTCTGATTCTCAAGCTCGGCAAAATTGTTCTTGATAGTATTACTTGTATGTGTAAAATCAAACTTGGTTATTTCAAAGGGATCTTTGCCTGCCTCACGGAGTGCTGCAAGCTTATCTCTTCTGATCTGCAGAATTTCGGAAAGATCCTCCTGAACTGCTGCTTCGTTTACATTTGTATTTTCCATTTTTAGTGTCCTTCTTATTATCGATTACTTGGAGATCTTTAAAATCTTTAAGCTTGCTTCTCCGCCGGGAGTTTCAAAGGCAACGGTATCTCCAACCTTTGCGCCAAGGAGTGCCTTGCCGATAGGAGACTGATCGGAGATCTTGTTCTCAAGGGGATTAGCCTCTGTAGAACCTACAACGCTGTACTCGATCTCTTCATCGAAATCGACGTCATAAACAAGAACTAAGTTACCAACGTTAACAATATCGGTCTTGATCTCATGTTCGCTAATAACCTTAACGTTCTTGAGCATCTCCTCGAGCTCTATAATACGGCTCTCGGTCTTACCCTGCTCGGTCTTAGCCTCGTCGTACTCACTGTTCTCGGAAAGGTCACCGAAGGAAAGCGCAACTCTGATAGCCTCAACGTTTTCCTTACGCTTGGTAGTCTTTAAATACTCAAGCTCATCCTGTAATTTTTTTAAACCTTCGGGGGTTACTTTGATGGGTTCCATGATCATATCTCCTTAAAAATTATTTTCCTGTATTTAAATATTCTATTGCACGCATAAGCTGTGTATCCTCTTCGTCTGTCAGCTTATAAATGCTCTTATTTGCCGCTTCTTCGGAAAGCTCACACTTGATATCAGGCTTGACACCGATACCGTCATAGCACTCCGACTTTGGCGGCTTATACATTCTGTAGGTTATTCGAAGGGCTGCACCGTCATTCAAGGGAACTATCGTCTGCATACTTCCCTTTCCGTAGGTGGTCTCTCCCACAAGTGCTGCCGCCTCATAATCCTGTAATGCCGAGGCAAAAAGCTCTGCCGCACTTGCAGTACCGCCGTTGGTCAGTACCGCCATAGGCATATCAAGATGCTCCTTATCAGAATCCATAGTAGTCTCATTACCATCCTTATCCTCTATACGGATGATAGGACCCTTGGGCAAGAGATAATCAAGGATCTCTACTATACTGTCAAGGTCACCGCCGGGATTGTTTCTTACATCGAACACAAATCTCTCGGCACCATCGTCGATAAGCTTCTCGATCTCACTCTTAAATTGCTTTGGAGTTGTGGTATCAAATTCCTCTATTCGGATAATACCCGTCACACCGTCATCATTCATTCTTCCTGCTACGTTAAGCTGTGTTATGGTAGCGCGCTTGACGGAAAATTCTATAGTCTCGGAATCGCGAAGGACAACAAAGCTTGCCTTAGTGCCCTTCTCACCCTGCATTTTCACAAGGGCAAAGGAATATCCGATATCAACTACCGATTCACCCTCTACCGAGATTATCATATCTCCTACAAGGAGGCCTGCCTTTTCTGCAGGAGAATCGGGAACGACGTTAACTATCTCTATAGCGGAACTGTCCCGGTTTTCGACAACGTTGATACCGATACCAACATTCTCACCGTTATTATCACTGGTAAACTCGGCATAACGTTCGGCATCCATATATTCGCCGTATCTGTCACCCGTACCGTATATATAACCCTCGATAAGACCTCGCTCAAGCTTTTCCTTATCTATATCACCGTAATAATAATTCTTATATACATAATCAACAGCCGCAAGATCATCCATTTCGGATACAAGCTCTTGCACGTCTGAATTATCACCGCGATTTATCTTATAGGATACAACAAAGGTTATCTGAAAGGTTACCAATATAGCAACAAGTATACTGATAATAAGGGTCAATAGGGAAAATCTTTTTTTCATTATATACTCCGTTTTAATGGAAAAAGGTCGTAATTACTGAAAACGACACAAATATACGGTTTTTAACATCACATGTTAAAAACAGGTATATGGCATGGCGGCAAAACTGCCGCCAATGCCACATATTACATATCTTTTATAAAGACAAATGGTCTCTCGGATTGGTATGCTCTCCGTTTACTCTTACTTCAAAATGAAGATGGGGACCGGAAGAAGATCCTGTAGATCCGATATTACCTATATGCTCACCCTGAGCTACCGTCTGACCCTCATAAACAAAGTTCTGAGAGTTGTGTGCATAAAGCGTTGCCTTTCCGTTACCGTGGTCGATAAGGATATAGTTACCGTAGCTGTAATGATAACCGGAAATAACTACCGTTCCGCCTGCCGCCGCATATATGGGGGTTCCGTAGGACGCCGCAAGATCTACACCGAGATGGAAATCCTGATATCCCCAAAGTGTTCTCCAACCGTACTCGGAGCTTACATAATATCCGGAAACGGGACGAATAAAGCCTCCTGAAGGATTTGGGGCAACACTCGGACCGGGGCCGTTGTCAGGCTCAGGTTCAGGTTCGGGCTCAGGCTCGGGTTCGGGAACGGGTCTGTTTAAAAGTATCTGGGTGATCTGATCGTTAGCCTCATCCTCCAAACGCTTCAATTCATCGTAATCCGCCTGAAGAACCTCTTTGTCGCCCTGAAGCGACTCAAGATATACCGCGTTATCAGCCAGCTGAGTTTCAAGCTCTGCCTCGGTCTGTACAAGCTCAGCAAGAAGAGCATCCTGAGAGGCTCTGGATTCCTTAAGAAGCGCATGCTCTGTATTCAGATCACTGAGAGTTTTTACAACATCCTCTAAAAGCGCCTTGTCGTAATCGAGCAGATAGCCTACTCTCTCGGCAGTTACAAGGAAATCCACAAAGCTGTCCGAGTTTAAGAGCATCTCAAGATAACTGGATTCGCCTTCGATGTAATTGAAATGAAGTCTTTCGCAAAGCTCTGCAAGCTTATCGTTATACGCGATCTCAAGATCGGCGATATTCGCTTCCTTGTCTGCTATCTGTGCATCATATTCAGCGATAAGAGCATTGGTCTTATCTATCTCTGTAAGAGTAGAGGTGATAAGCGCGTCAAGATATTCCTTCTCGGCGATCGCTCCCGCCTCATTATTCTTAGCGGCATCAAGCTGTGCCTTGATATCCGCCTGCTGACTCTGGAGTGTGGCAAGCTCATCTCGAAGCGCCTGTTCAGCCTCAGGACTTGTATCTATCTCCGGGGCTGCCTCTACCTCAAGCTTGGAGCAGGGTATCGCAGTAAAAAGCGCGAATAAGGTTACTGCCGCAAGAAGTGCTGCCAATAATTTTTTTGTTGTATTTTTCATAATTACCTCCCTGCTTACGCCTTAAGATACTTACGAAGAGAGATCACACTGCCTATAATACCGGTAATTACACCAACACCGACAAAGGCGATAAGCATAATTATCTTGACCTGATCAAAGGACATAAACGAAAGCATTGTATAATCCTCTGCAACTATCTTCACAACAGTGGAATATGCATACCACTGTATTCCGAATGCAGGTAATGAGGATAAAAGACCTATTATAACACCCTCAAAAATAAAGGGAGTCGTAATAAACCATCTTGTGGCACCTACGTAACGCATAATGGATATCTCCTGTCTGCGCGAAAATACCGCCAGTTTAATGGTATTGATGATTACAAATACACTTACAATAAAGAGTATTGCCAAGAACCATATAAAGATAAATACTACACCGTTCTTAAGATTTTCTATAGACTCTGCAAGATCGGCACGGCAATTTACCTTTTCAACACCTTCGATTTTGGATATTTCATATTCCATATCCTCAACCTTTGATGCATCCTTATATGTAATAACGAAATTATCGGGATAAGGATTCTTTTTATTCCTCTCAATATCATTGAAGAGCTCAAGAGTTTTTTCGTTATTCTTATACTTCGCCTTCTCTTCCTTTAATACATCGTCCTTGGAAACAAACTTTACGCTTTGACCGTCGACGTTATCAATAGCTCTTATCTTCTTTTCAACGTCCTTTACCTCCCGCTCTGTGAGGTCGACGTCGCAGAATACCACGAGCTGATTCATGTCTCCTAATTTTTCAAGGTTATGGTCGATATTAAGAACAAGTAATGAGAAGGTTCCCATAACTAAAAGACAGGATAAAAGAACTGCTACCGAAGCAAGAGTCATCATACTGTTTCTGGAAAGACTCTTGATCGATTGTCCTATAAGGTACGTTAAGCTGTATCTACTGCGCATCGAACATACCTCCTATTTTGTCATCAACTACATGACCGTCCTTAATGGTAATTACTCTCTGCTTGAAGTAATCAACGAAGTTCTTTTCATGAGTAACAACTATAACTGTTTTTCCTATCTTATGTATCTTTATAAGAAGATTCATTATTTCAAGACTGAGCTTAGGGTCGATATTACCTGTGGGCTCGTCCGCGATTATAATACTGGGGTTGTTGGCAAGAGCGCGCGCTAAAGCAACTCTCTGCTGCTCACCACCGGAAAGCTCTCTGGGAAAATTCTTTAATTTGTCCTGAAGGTTCACTATACTGAGTATCTGAGGGACGCGACGGTTTATCTCCTTTGTGGGCACACCGATAGCACGCATGGCAAAGGCTACATTTTCGAATACCGTCTTATTCGGGAAAAGTCTAAAATCCTGGAATACTATACCTAACTTACGGCGATAGTATGGGATCTTACGGTTAGGAGTCTTTGTAAGGTCATATCCGTCTACAATAAGCTTTCCCGCAGATATCTTCTCTTCACGGAAAAGGGTCTTGAGCATGGTAGACTTACCTGCGCCCGATTCTCCGACGATAAACACGAATTCACCGTCATTTATAGTAAGACTGACATCATCGAGAGCAAGGGTACCGTTTGAATACTTCTTGCTGACATTTTTGAATTCAATCATATGTTTTCCTCCTTGGAATAACCGTACCGTGTACGGTAAGGGGCTTAAAACTTAACCGGCTTGGAAGTAAGATATTTCTTAACCATCAGCGCTACCTTGAAGGTGATAGCGTGCTCGAATTCGCGAAGGTCAAGGCCGGTAAGCTTACGGATCTTCTCAAGTCTGTAGACAAGAGTATTTCTGTGTACAAAGAGCTTTCTCGAGGTTTCGGAAACGTTGAGGTTATTCTCAAAGAAGCACTGAATAGTCATGAGTGTCTCGCTGTCAAGAGATTCGAGTGAGCCCTTCTTAAAGACCTCTTGTAAAAACATTTCACAGAGTGTGGTGGGAAGCTGATAAATAAGTCTGCCTATACCGAGATTCTCATAGCTGATGATGTTTTTCTCTGTATCAAATACCTTGCCTACCTCAAGAGCAACCTGCGCCTCCTTGTAGGAACGTGCAAGGTCCTTGATATTGTCAACAGCCGTACCTATACCTATGGATACTCTGGTATAGAATTCACCTGAGAAGGTATCAGCCATAGAATGAGCAACCTTCTCTATCTCCTTGGAATCATAGTTGGGCTTTACCTCACGAACGAGAACGATATCGTTCTCACCGACGCTGATAACGTAGTCCTTTGACTTATCGGGATACATATTCTGTACCAATTCAAAGGGCACAACGTCAAGCTTACCGTAGAACTTGATAAGGTAAACTATTCTGTACACGTCAGAATTGAAATGAAGCTCCTTGGATTTAATATAAATATCGCTGGGAAGAATATTATCAAGAATAATATTCTTGATAAAAGAACTCTTATCGTATTTTTCGTCATACAAGCTCTTGATATTGTTGAGCATAATGGAAAGAATGAAGGAATTACGCTGAGCGTATTCATCCTCGCCTTCAACGAAAACGACATACTCGGACTTTACATTTCCGCCGATAGGACGGTATGTACTCTCCTTATATACGAGAAATTCCTCTGAATATGCAAGCTCGTCACGTACACCCTGACGTGCTTCGCCTATTCTGGTAAGCTCGCTGCATGCTATAACGGTTCCGTTCTCATCAATAATACCGATAGTACGTCCTATAGCATCCTTCATCTGCTGGATAATGCCTTGAAAAAGTCTGTTTGACATATTAGAATCCCCTTTTACGAATCCATGTTTTTTTTAAGAAAGCATTTTTGTATACGTGTTATATAAACACAGCAAATCGGTTTACGATAAACTTTATACATGACAGTTTGTCTAAAATAACAACAGACCGACTCATACACAATTTGCCGAAATCGGTCGGATAGCCAAGTTATACAGTTTTAGTTCCCGATTACTGTACAATTATACTACAAATTCGTCAATTTGTCAAATACACACGCTATTTTTTATAGAATATTAACAATTGAATCATGTTAGGGAAAATGCACAAAGTCGATAAAAGCGTTTATTTATAAGGGTTATCCCCATTTGATTTGTATAATTTGCACTATGAATTATTAATATTTCATTAAAACAAATATGTAAACAACTGTCAAAAAACTCGCTGTTTACACAGAATATAACACAAAAAAGGCTCCGAAAGAAGCCTTCTTTGTATATAAATCATAAAACTCGCTTAAATACTATGCCCTTCCAGTCATTGTCGGTCATAATGTCAACTATGGCAAATCCATGCTTTTCCATACATTCGATAACATCGTTTGCATATTCCTCAATAACACCTGACACGCATACAAGAGAACCGATCTTGGTAACCCTCGCAAGATCGGGAGTCATACGAATTATTATCTCTGCCACAATGTTGGCACTTATAAAGTCGTAAGCACCACCCGACATATCAACGTCCTTCAAAAGATCGGACACTCCGCACTTAATGTTATGGACATCGTTCTTCTCCGCGTTTTCAAGAGCCACACGAACAGCAATAGGGTCGATATCGTAGGCATTGATATCCTTAGCACCGAGCTTTGACTCACATATAGCAAGAATACCGCTTCCCGTACCCACATCAAGCACATGCATATCCTTTTCCATATACTTCTCTATAAGAGTAGCACAGAGACGGGTGGTCTCATGAGTTCCCGATCCGAAAGCCATACCGGAATCCATCTTAACAACTATCTCACCCTCTTCGGGTTCATAATCCTCCCACATGGGCACGATCTTAAGATGCTCTCCTATCTTCAAGGGATGGTAGAAGCGCTTCCAGGAGTTGAACCAATCCTCATCATCTACACCGATTATCTCTACCTCGGTCTTATCCGCAAGATCGAGATCACGAAGCCTGTCCTTAATGAAAAGAACGTAATCGTTGTAATTCTTGGTCTCGTCGACATACATGCTTACCTTGGCATGAGTCTTGTCCGCATTAAGTATACTCTCGTCTATAAGCTCACCGTAGCAGGTATTAAGACCTGTCTCTATGTCGCTGTAGTCCTCGATCATAAGGTGACTGTCAAGCACACTCATAAGGGATACAACAGAGTCGAGATCCTCTGTTCTGCACGTAACCTTAATTTGAATCCAATTCATTTCTTCTACCCCTTATTTCTTCCTGTCAAAGAATTTTTTCTTCTTTTGATAATTCTTCTCACCGCAAGCGTCTGCGAAGCTGCGAAGCAGATCCTTCTGCTTGGAGTCAAGATTCTTCGGAACCTCGACAACCACAGTAAACTCAAGATCACCCTTATTCTTGGGATTGTTTACGTTGGGCATACCCTTATTCTTAAGTCTGAAGATACTGCCGGTCTGAGTTCCCTCGGGAATCACGTATTTAACGTCACCCTCAAGCGTGGGTACTGTTATCTCAGCACCGAGTGCCGCCTCGGTAAAGGTTATGGGAAGCTCACAGTATAGCGTATTGCCGCCGCGCTCAAAAATATGATGGGGACGAACGTTAACGTAAATAAGAAGGTCACCTGCCGATCCGCCGTTTCTTCCGTCATCACCCAAGCCGCGAAGAGATATTCTCTGTCCGTCCGAAATACCCTGGGGTATATTTACGTCTATCTTCTTTGATACCCTTACGTAGCCCGTTCCTCTGCAGTTATCACAGGGGTTCTTGATGATCTTACCTGTACCGCGACAGTTATCGCACTGACGTGTAGACTGCATTACTCCGAATGCGGTTCTCTGCTGAACGCGCACGGTACCCGAACCGTGACAGGTAGGACAGGTCTCGGGAGACGTTCCCTTCTTGGCACCGCTTCCCGAGCATTCGGGACATTTTTCTATCTTCTTGTAATTAATCTCCTTCTTACAGCCAAAGAAGGAATCCTCGAAGGAAATGGTAACCTCTACGGTTATATCATTACCCCTTACAGGACCGTTTCTTGCTCTGCCAGAGCTTGCACCTCCAAATATGTCTCCGAAAATATCTCCGAAATCGAAGCCGCCGAAGCCGCCGAAGCCTCCAAAGCCGCCAAAGCCGCCGTCCCCACCCATTGTAGGATCGACACCTGCGTGACCGTACTGGTCGTATCTCGCTTTTTTATCGGCATCGGAAAGAACGGAGTAAGCCTCGTTTACCTCTTTAAAATTCTGCTCGGCATCCTTGTCCCCTGGATTAAGATCGGGATGGTATTTCTTCGCCATAGTACGGTAAGCCTTTTTGATCTCAGTCTCACTCGCACCCTTCTCTATACCGAGCACCTCATAATAATCTCTTTTGTCAGCCATCTGAAAAAACCGTGTAAATGCACACTGTCTTTCGGCAGTGTGCATTTCCTTTCGCTAATTAGTTATTGTCGCCTGTCTTATCCTCGTAGTCGGCATCATAGTATGTGCCGTCAGCACCTGCACCGGGATTGCCCTGGGCACCTGCAAAGCCTGAGGTTTCCCCCTGTGCTCCTGCCTGCTGGTAGAGCTTTTCGGATATCTTATAGAATGCCTGCTCAAGAGCCTCTGTATCAGCCTTGATAGCATCTGTATTATCAGTCTTTACTGTTTCCTTAAGCTTCTCAAGAGCTTCCTTAACGGGAGCTTTATCCTCTTCGGAAACCTTATCACCGATCTCACCGAGAGTCTTTTCGCTCTGGAAGATCATAGACTCTGCACGATTCTTGATCTCAACAGCTTCCTTAAGCTTCTTGTCCTCTTCTGCGAACTTTTCAGCTTCCTTAACTGCGCGATCGATATCCTCCTGTGACATATTGGTGGAGGAGGTTATGGTGATATGCTGCTCCTTACCTGTACCCTTATCCTGCGCAGTTACATTAACGATACCGTTAGCGTCGATATCGAAGGTTACCTCGATCTGAGGAACACCGCGGGGAGCGGGAGCGATACCGTCAAGGTTGAACTGACCGAGAGTAGTATTACCGCTTGCCATTTCTCTTTCACCCTGAAGAACGTGAACCGTTACAGAGGTCTGACCGTCTGCCGCGGTAGAATAGATCTGGCTCTTCTTGGTAGGAATGGTAGTATTTCTTTCGATGATCTTATTGAATACACCACCGAGGGTCTCGATACCGAGAGAAAGGGGTGTTACGTCAAGTAAGAGAAGGTCCTTTACGTCGCCTCCGAGAACGCCTGCCTGAACTGCCGCACCGAGTGCTACACATTCGTCGGGATTAATACCCTTAAAGGGTTCCTTACCGATAAAGTTCTTAACCGCTTCCTGAACTGCGGGAATACGGCTGGAACCACCAACGAGAAGCACCTTATCAACCTGAGATGTGCTGAGTCCGGAATCCTTAAGAACACGTCTTGTAGGCTCCATTGTAGCCTCTACGAGATCTGCTGTGATCTCGTTGAACTTAGCTCTGGAAAGAGTTGCATCAAAATGCTTGGGACCTGTAGCGTCTGCTGTGATGAAGGGAAGGTTAATGTTAGAGGAAGCCATGCCGGAAAGCTCGATCTTAGCCTTCTCTGCAGCCTCTTTAAGTCTCTGGAGAGCCATCTTATCCTTACGGAGATCAAGACCGCCGTTTTCCTTAGCAAATGTCTCTGCTATCCAGTCGATAACTCTCTTATCAAAGTCATCACCGCCGAGACGGTTGTTACCTGCAGTTGCAAGAACCTCGAATACACCGTCGGAGATCTCAAGCAGAGATACGTCGAAGGTACCGCCGCCGAGGTCGAAGATAAGGATCTTCTGATCCTGCTCCTTATCCATGCCGTAAGCAAGCGCAGCCGCTGTAGGCTCATTAATAATTCTCATAACCTCAAGACCTGCGATCTTACCTGCATCCTTTGTCGCCTGACGCTGAGCGTCGGAGAAGTATGCGGGAACTGTGATAACCGCCTGAGATACTGTAGTACCGAGATATGCCTCTGCATCAGCCTTGAGCTTCTGAAGGATCATTGCGGAAATTTCCTGGGGAGTATAGTTCTTATCGTCGATAGCTACCTTGTAGTTAGTACCCATCTCACGCTTGATACTCATTATTGTCTTATCGGGATTGGTAATAGCCTGGCGCTTAGCAACCTGACCTACCATTCTTTCTCCGTCCTTGGAGAATGCTACTACGGAAGGTGTAGTTCTTGCACCTTCGGGGTTGGGGATAACGATAGGCTCGCCGCCCTCGTATACCGCTACACATGAGTTAGTTGTACCTAAGTCGATACCAATAATCTTTGCCATTTTATTTTCCTCCTAAATAGGTAAAGTTCTTTTTTTAATTTATATATAAACACCTTCGTGTTGTTGTTTAATTAGCTACCACTACCATTGAATAGCGGATAACCTTTTCGCCCTTGATATATCCCTTCTGAAGAACAGAGGATATCTCATTATCACCAAGAGATTCGTCATCAACGTGCATCATCGCATTGTGGAAGTTAGGGTCAAACTTTGTTCCCTTTTCCGCTGTGATCTCTGCAACACCCATTCTTTCAAGAGTTGCCTTGAACTGTGTAAGGGTAAGTGCTACACCCTCAGAAACCTTGTCGTTATCGCTGAAAGCGGTCGCTCTCTCCAGATTATCAATAACAGGGAGAATTTCCTTTATAGCATCAACGTAAGCGTCGGTGTACGCACCCTCTCTTTCCTTCTGTGCACGGCGGCGGAAGTTATCATACTCTGCTACCACACGAAGATACTTATCGTTGAGATCTGCCATCTCGTTCTTAAGCGCTTCAATTTCAGCATCCTTTTTGTCATTCTTTTTCTTTGATTTTTTGGGCTTTTCTTCTACCGTTTCCTCGGCCTGTACCTCTTCCTCGGTCACAAGCTCCTCTTCCTTGATCTCTTCTGTCATTGTTTATCCTCACTTTCGGGAAGTAATTTATTATCGTTGTTCATCATCTGCTGAATATTCTTCGACAGATAATCAATGGTGGCTATAACCTTGGAATAATCCATTCTGCAAGGTCCTATAACTCCGATAGCTCCTACCACCTTATCGTTCTGTGTTATGGTTCTGAAAATAAGCGTGGAATTATTCATAACATCCACAGAATTTTCAGAGCCGATATATACATTGATCTCATCCTTCTTTGAATGGGATACAAGATCAAGGATATCGTCCTTCTTCTCTATAGCACCGAGAAGCTGTCTGAACTTGCCCACATCTGAAAACTCGGGATATTGAAGGAGTCTGTCTACACCGGCAAACTTAAGCTCCTCCTCGGAGTTCTGATTAATAACGTCATAAACTCCCTTGACTATAGGACTTATAAGCGGAGCCGCCTCATATCCGACCGCTCTCTCCATCTCGGAGATAACGGACAGAGTGACCGCTTCAAGATTTACCGAGCAGAGATATCTGTTCAGTACAAGTTCCAGACGCTCAAGAGTTTCATCACTTACCTCAAAGCTGTGATTGATCACCTTGGTCTGTACGTTATCGTTACTGGTCATCATAACGAGCAGAAATTTACCTATTCCCATTCTCATCGTCTTGAACTGAGTTATAACGGTAGCCGCTCTTCTTCCTTTAAAGGCAAGCGCTGTATAGTTGGTAAGGTTACCCATGACCTGTGCCGCTCCCTCAAGGATCTCATCAAGCCTTTCCACCTTGCTTTTGGTAAGACGGTTAAGCTCCTGAAGCTCATTCATGGTCATCTCATAGCTTCTCATAAGAGAATCCACATAGAAGCGGTAACCGTATTCACTCGGCACCCTTCCTGCAGAGGTATGAGGTTGTTCAAGAAGTCCCATCTCCTCAAGCTCGGACATCTCATTTCGGATAGTTGCGGAGGATATGCTTATGGGCAGGTTCTGAGTCAGATATTTTGAACCCACAGGCTCACCGCCACGGATATGAGCATCGATTATAGCCTTTAATATCAGCTTTTTTCGTTCACTGAGATCAGAAAACTCTATTCCCATCCTTTTCACCTCCAATTTTAGCACTCAATACATTCAAGTGCTAAACTATGATTATAATTTACCACTTAGCGCCGATTATGTCAAGAGATTTCATAATTTTTATTGTGAATTATTTGTTAATTGGTAGTCGAGAGTGCTAATTTTTCATATTATAACCTTATGTCGTTAAAATTTTGTTATAAAAATAATATTTTCTTGAATTTTTTTACAATTTATGATAATATATATCATGTAAATATTAAAAAGGATAATTAGTTCCAATGAAAATAGCTTTATGTATATTACTGGGATATCTGTTGGGTTCGGTAAGTCCGGCTGCTTTGATATCTAAACTTAAAAAGGTAGATCTCCGTAAGGAGGGCACAGGAAACTTGGGTGCAACCAACACCTTAATGGTGATAGGTAAATTATACGGAATATTTGTAATGGTATTCGATATCACAAAGGCAGTACTGGCGGTAAAGCTTGCAGCTCTTGCTTTTCCCGGTATTATCTGTGCACCCCTTATCGCCGGAGCCTCCACAGTAATCGGACACATGTTCCCCTTCTACATGAAATTTAAAGGAGGCAAAGGGCTGGCATCCTACGGAGGAATGGTGCTTGCATTCGATCCTTTGATATTCATTATGCTTCTGGTGCTTTGTCTTGTAATAATGGTAATTATCAACTACGGTGTAGCCCTTACTCTTTCTGCCGCTTGTATTTTCCCCATCCTGACCGGATTGCGCCATAAGGATTTATCGCTAACCCTGATTTCCACAGCAATAAGTCTGTTGCTGATTATAAAGCACATCCCTGTAATCCGCAGAGTGGCAAGAGGCGAGGATATTAAGGCAAGAGTGTTTATGAAGAAGTTCCTATTCTCAAAGAGAAAAAACGAAGAATAATGACACAAAAAGCACCCTTTCGGGTGCTTTTTTAATATATAGGAAATTGCTCCGTTTCGGGCATTGAAGTTAGAGGTTTTGACGTAGTTCATGCCCGATCATCGGTGCGGGCCGGCGCCCACTTTTTTAAATATATAGGAAATTGCTCCGTTTCGGGTATTGAAGTTAGAGGTTTTGACGTAGTTCATGCCCGATCATCGGTGCGGGTCGGCGCCCGCTTTTTTACATGCTTTTGTAACAGCTGTTATGCCCAAGCCATTGATGTGGGCTTTTCTTCTTTAATTAATGCCTGCTTTAAGAAATATACTGCCTTATCAAAGCCTTCGTCGATGCTCATTACGCTATCCTCGTGCTCGATGGACATTACATAATCGTAGCCTGTAAGGCGGAGATTGCTTATCATATCGCGCCAGTAGGTCATATCGTTGCCGTAACCAACCGAACGGAATACCCAAGAGCGGTGAAGCTCATCGCTGTAATGCTTGGTATCAAGCACACCGTTCTTTGCGGTGTTATACTTATCAACCTTGGTATCCTTAGCGTGACAATGGTAGATAGCACCCTCAAGCTCGCGGATAGCGGCAACGGGATCGATACCCTGCCATACGATATGAGAGGGGTCAAAGTTACAACCGATAACGGGACCCACGGCCTTTCTTAATTTAAGAAGGGTCTCGGGATTATATACACAGAAGCCGGGATGCATCTCAAATGCAAGCTTGGTTACACCGTGAGCCTGGGCAAATGCTCCTGCTTCCTTCCAGTAAGGAATAAGAACCTCGTTCCACTGGTAATCGAGAACCGAAAGGAAATCATCAGGCCATGCACATGTAGCCCAGTTAGGAGTCTTATCCTCAGGGCTGCCACCGGGACAACCTGAGAAGAGTGTGATGGTATCAACACCCATACGCTCTGCTAAAAGAACGCAGTTACGATAGTCATCATCAAACTTCTTTGCGATCTCCTTATTGGGGTGAACAGGGTTGCCGTGCACAGAGAAAGCGGAGATCTGTAATCCGTGCTTCTCTATTGTATGAGCAAATTCAAGGAACTTATCCTCGTTTGCAAGGAGCTGGGCAGGATTGCAGTGATCATCGCCGCCGTAACCACCTGCCGCAATTTCAATCATTTCAACGCCTTTTTCCTTGATCTTTGCGAGAACATCGTCAAGCTTTTCAGTTCTGTAAAGGCTTATTAAAAGTCCGAGTTTCATCTATATTGCCTCACTTTTCTTCATTAAAGTAGAATGCTTTACCTGTTTTAGCAGATTCGTAGATACCTTCAAGGATCTGAGTAATAGCGAATGCCTGCTCGGGAAGAACGAAGGGTTCCTTATCATTAATAACCGCATCGATCCAAAGCTTAGCCTCACGGAATGCGGGATCATCGCTGTTACCGCCATCATAGAAGTCTACTCCGCCTGCATCAAAACTGATCTTAGTAGTAAACTTTCTACCGTGTCTTACACCGTTAAGTGTAAGACCATCAAGCATATCCGCACCGCCCTTGGTACCGCAAATAGTAGTAATAGCTTCCTTGGAGCCCCTCTTATTGAGCGCCCAGGAGGATTCGAGATTGATAGTAGCGCCGTTCTCCATCACAACAAAACCGAATGCGGAGTCCTCAACGGTGAATGCTTCTGTATCCCAGTCTCCCCACGCATTACCTGTTTCAGTGTCCTTGTTGAGCTTATGGTATGTAGTACCTACACAATACTTGGGCTTGTAGTTGTCCATCATCCAGAGAGTAAGGTCAAGAGCGTGAGTACCGATATCAATAAGGGGACCGCCACCCTGCTCATACTCGTTGAGAAATACACCCCATGTGGGAACTGCGCGGCGGCGAAGAGCAATAGCTTTCGCATAATAAATTTCGCCGAATGTACCATCCAAAGCCTCCTGCTTCATAAAGAGGGAATCGGGACGGTGTCTGTTCTGATAACCGATAGTAAGCTTCTTACCGGTACGTTTTGCCGCATCGATCATCTTCTGTGCCTCTGCGGAGTTGATAGCCATGGGCTTTTCACACATAACATGCTTGCCTGCCTCAAGAGCATCAACAGTAATGAAGCTGTGAGAACGATTAGGAGTACATACATGAACTACGTCAATGCTCTTGTCAGCAAGAAGCTCCTTATAATCGGTGTAAACCTTTGCACCTTCAATGCCGAACTTCTTAGCTGCTGCCTTTGCCTTCTCTTCGATGAGATCGCAGAAAGCAACCATTTCACATTCTTTAACCTGTGCAAGTGAGGGCATGTGCTTGCCGTTGGCAATACCGCCACAGCCAATTATACCAACTCTTACCTTATCCATTATTAAATACCTCCGTATTTTGATTTTAAACTAGTTGTTTTTATTATAATATATCGGTAATTTAAAGTCAATAAATTTTATGAATTTCATTGATAATATCGCAATACAGACACTACCTTGCCGAGTATATAAACATCCTCGACTATAATAGGCTCCATTGTAGGGTTCTCGGGCTGAAGTCTGTAATGACCGTTCTCCTTATAGAAGGTCTTTACAGTAGCCTCATCATCCACCAGAGCTACAACGATCTGACCGTTCTCTGCATATTGCTCCTTCTTTATCACAACGATATCTCCGTCCATAATACCGGCATCTATCATACTCTCGCCGGATACGCGAAGGGCAAAAAGTTCATTTCTTCCGTATGAGCGGTTCATCAAGGGAAAATCAAGATATCCCTCAAAGTTCTCAACAGCTAAAATAGGCATACCTGCGGTAACCTTGCCTAAAAGAGGCACCTTGGTTATCTGACGGCTGTCCCTGTTTACCGAATCTATACGCAGACTTCGGCTCTTACCGTTTTCCTTATGTATATATCCCTTCTCCTCCAAACGAGCAAGATAGGCATGAACGGTGGAGGTGCTTTTAATACCTACGTTAGTCTGAATATCGCGAATACTGGGCGAAAAGCCCTCACGGCTTATCGCTTCGTAAATATAATCATATACCTGCTGTTCCTTCTTGGTCAGGGGCTGCATATATTTCTCCTCCCATTTATTTATATAGAGTTATTATATCATATATGATACGATTTGTCAAACAAATGTTCGCATATTTTTTCTCTTTTTTTCATAAAATGTATCATTTAGATAAAGGAGAATATAATGGACAAGAATTTTTATAAAAATGAAATAGACCATAAATCGCTTTTGATCGCGCTTAACACTCTTTCTAAAAAATACGACAAGCTCTTCATGACCACCATCGGAAGCTCTCTTTTGGGAAAACCGATACCCGCTGTAAGAATAGGCGAGGGTAAAAGCAAGCTTCTGTACGTAGGTACTCATCACGGAATGGAGCGTATCACCACAGGCATACTGATACGTTTTCTTGAGGAGCTGTGCGAGTACCTTTCATATAGCAGAATGATCTACGGTGTAAGCTCGGAATACATATTAAAGACCCGATGCATCTATATGATACCTATGCTAAATCCTGACGGTGCGGATATACAGCTTCATGGGGTAACCGAGGATAATATCATGTACCAAAGGCTGATCGAAATGAATAACAAAAGCTCGGATTTTTCACATTGGCAGGCAAATGCAAGGGGAGTAGATCTCAACCATAACTATAATGCAGGATTTGAGGAATACAAGAATATCGAAAAGGAGCTCGGTATTTACGGCGGCAGTGCCACACGATATTCGGGAGAATACCCCGAAAGCGAGCCCGAGACCTCTGCCATAACAGCATTCATACGCACACTTTCTCCCTTTAAATATATTTTCACCCTTCACACACAAGGCGAAGAGATATACTCAGGCTATAACGGTCACGAGCCAAAAGGCAGCCGGAGAGCAGCATCGGTGCTGGCTAATGCCTCGGGATATACCCTCTGTCAGCCCGAATCGGGAGCGGCAAGCTATGGTGGATTAAAGGATTGGTATGTATCAGAGTACGATGCCCCTGCCTATACAATAGAATGCGGCAGAGGTACCAACCCTCTGCCGCCAAGCGATCTTATACCTATTTATGTTTCTATAAGAAAAATGCTTTTCAAATCCTTAATACTGTGATCATCCGTAGATAAACTCATTTCTGCGGTAATACTGAACGATATTAAAATCAGATTTGCTCTTAGAATAATCCGAATAATCCTTTAACATAAGCTTACCCTCGTCCATTATCACACCGAAGCTGTGGTATACCTGAAATTCCTTATACATATCCGCAAGATACTGCATATATTCGTCTCCGATATATCCCGCCTGCCTGAAAAATTCGGTCATAAGGAAACACGGGCCAATAGTCGGTCCTTGACCTGTAAAATCATTATCAAGGGTCTTTTTTGCCGCATCATTTGCCAAAATTACATAGGGCGTGGAATAATAATTAAGGAAGCCCTCCTCGGTGGAAAGATCTATATTTATACCGAGCGAGGCATATCCCGAATTGTTTTCACCCAATCCGGGCATATGGTCTCCGAAGAGAATAAGCACCAGCGGCTCGTCTCTGTCCATGACCTCGTCCGCAAGCTCCGTAACAGCTTTATTTACAGACTCCATCTTCGCAAGATAATTGTTAAAATTATTGAAGTTCTGCTCGCTGATATCCTTTCGCTCGATATACTCATAGGGATACTTGACGTCATAGGCGTAGGGTCCGTGTCCCTCGTAGGTAACGTTAAAGGAAAAATAATCCTCGCCTCTGTCCATAGCTGCATCGAAAAGAGTCATTATATCGGGGAACATTTCGGAATCTGTACAGTTGTACTTGCCTGTCAGATCAAGATATCTGTTCTGATCGAAATAGTATTTCTCAAATCCGAGATTTCTGTTGATATTCTGTCTGTTATAGAACCAATCATGGCAGGGATGTCCACCCTCAACGGTATAGCCCTGATCGGCAAAATACCAAGCGTAGCTGTTCGTGGGCTTTCTGAAATTAAAAAGCTTATTCAGACCTGTAAGAAATTGTCTTTCCGTATTAACGGTACCTGCAGAAAATATATCGTTTACAAGCTCGCCATGATAGGACATCTCATATAAGGGCTCAAGCATCTCATAGGGATTTTTGCCCTCAAGAAATTCCACGCTTTCGAATTTTGAAAAATCACCCCAGCTTTCAAGCATAATGCTGATAACGTTGACCTTCTTTTCCTCAGGGATATCGGCATATTTATAATCCGAAAGAAGAGAAACGGCATATTCTTCATTATATCCCTCAGGTTCAGTATCAAAGGCATCCTTATAGCTGTATATAAAGGGGTAGAGAAATCCGCGACTGATAAAATGCTCGTTTGTAGCCCATGCCTTGATATATCTTCCGTCAAGAGCCTCTGTGTATTTATCAACATCGAGATATACGTTGACAAAGCAATTATAGCCTATTAATACAGTCAGCACGAGGCATATAAGCCTGATAAAAAGATTCTTTATCGGAGCTCTGAAATATATTAGCATAACAACGGCAAAAAGTATCACCGCTATTATCATGACCTTTATCAAGGGAGTCAGCACTACCTTATAGCTTTCGGTCATCATTTTCGCTTCCATGGCTATGGCAAGATCACCGAAAAGGAATGGGTCGTTTCTGAAAAAGATCTTATAATAATTTATCCAAGACAGTACAAGGCATATACCCGAAGAAAGAAGGCATGCGATCGCCGTATTGTTGAAAATAAAATATAAGAGCCAACAAAGAAAGACCACGGGCATCACGTTTAGCAAAAGTACAGTCGGACGCTCAAGATAGGAAAAGAAAATGTTGGCGTGCTGAAGATGATGCCTGCAAGCAAAATAAAGTGTGCTTAATCCTATGGCAAAGGACCAGGCGGTCATCACCGAATAGGATACGGCATAATGAAACACGACCTTAGCTATATATGCTGCGGCCGAGCCGAACACCTTTTTTCCACGGATATAATGTCTGACAGCCGCATTACGCATCACCGAGGTGAACATAGCGCCGTAAGCCTCATAATGCTCTTCTTCGATAAAATCAAAAGAACGCTTGAAGCACGGGAAGCTTCTCTTTTCACAATCGTAGATATTGGCTGTAAGACTATCGAAGCGGTTTTCCAAAAGCTGTCTCGGATGCTCGCTCAAAATACAAACGTCCTTATCGGGAATATATACCCTCTTCATTTTACGGTTAAGGAAGCTTTCGATTTTGACATCAAGAGCCTTAACCTCGCCGATAAAGCTCCATCTGACCGAAAGATATGCCTCTCTTTTTTTAATACGGAAAAAGTAAAGAAAATTATAAACCAAATAAAGGGGCAGAAACCTTATCAAGCTAAGCTGTTTTATAAGACAAAATTTAAAAAAGCTTCTTTCAAAGTGTCTGCCCGGAAAAACATCGTCAAAAATTAAGTATTTTTTCATTTACATTCCTCGGAAAATCTGTTATAATGTTATATTATATCATATACTTCATTCATTGTCAAACGGAGGAATCATGAATACCAAATACTTGTTTTTTGATCTCGACGGAACCGTTTCCTTTGACGGAGATACAGTTGCCCCAAGGGAGCTTGAATGCTTAAAAAAGCTTCAGGCTATGGGACATAAGGTAATAATCAATACGGGCAGAGGTCTTTCACATATTTCAAAAAAGATACTCAATGCAATAGAATGGGACGGAATTATTGCAGGAACGGGGTATGTCAGATTTGACGGTGATACGGTGTGCAATGAATCGTTACCGACAGAAACGGTAAGAAAGCTTTATAATTTCTGTAAAGAAAGAAATGCCGTAGGTATATTCGAGGGTGTATATACCATTTACACCTCTGTTCCCTATCCTGTCACCGAGGTTCTTCTGACCGACGAAAATATAGACGATACCCATGATGTTACCTGTGTAACGGTCCTTACTCATATAGATGAAGAAGAGGCAAAAAAGCTCTTTCCCGAGGTAACCACGGTCATAATGCCGCGCTATTTTGAGGGTAATCCCAAGGGCTTCTCCAAGGCTACGGGAATGAAGCTTATCGGTGAGAAATACGGCATCGACCCCTGCGATATGATAGCCTTCGGCGACAGCGAAAACGATGAAAAAATGCTCAGATATGCAGGAACGTCAGTTGCTATAGGCAACGTACCCGAGAGATTCAATGAATTTGTTACCCATCATGCTGAAAGCACCGCAGATGCTTTGATAGAAATGTTCGAATTATAAAATGAGGTTGTCCGCTTGGACAACCTCATTTTATTCTTCTGTATTTTCTTCTGTAATTTCTTCCGTTTTATTTGTTACGGTAAAATTATTGAAATTCTTGAATATCTGTGCCGCCTGAGCTCTCGTTACCGTTTTTTCGGGAGAGAAGGTAGGTATATCTGTGGACGTAGAACCGAGAAGTCCGTAGGATATCGCCCAACTTACCGAATCCTTAGCCCAATCAGCTATACTCTCGTGATCCGAATAATCCTCAAGGTTTATATCCTTCTCAACGGTAACACCAACAGAAACAGCGTATCTGTGGAAGATCACGGCTATCTCCTGACGATTTACCGCCTTACCGACTCCGAAGCTTGTACCGTCTCCGACTCCTGTCATATAACCCATATCAGCCGCCCAGAGCACCGAGCTCATAAACCAATCGCCCGATTTAACATCTTCAAAAATAACATCGGTATAGGAATCTAGCTCTGCACCTGAGGCTCTTGCCAGAATAGTGGCAAATGCCTCTCTTGTGAGAACATCGTCAGGCTTAAAGCTTCCGTCACTATAGCCCGAAAAATAACCCTGAACCACGCAATGCTCAACAGCGGTTGCATACCATGCATCCTTTGGAACATCCGAGAATCCCTCATATTCAAGAACGGGAATAGGCTCGTCTACAGCTATCTTGTCACACTGACTGCACAGCTTAACTCTACGTCCCTCTTCAAGATAGGTAGGCTCGTTCATAACTACCCACTCCTCTTGAGGTATGTGAGCAGAGGTACCGTCGCTGCAGGGTATGACAAATGCCTCGTTATCCTTCTCCTCGTCGTCTTGAGTCTCTGAATCCTTAGGAATGATGACAGAAGGCTCTGTCTCTTCCGCCTCTGTGATATCGATTATCTCGTCTACAGGCTCCTTCTCCTCGACCTTTGATTTATCATCCTTATTATCGAGAAGTGCCAGAACGGTAAATACCGAAGCAGCACCCAGAACCGCTATAAGAAGTATAATCAAGAGTATCAAGGGACCCTTACCCGATTTTTTCTTTCTTTTGAATTTTTTGATGATCTTCTCCGCCTCCGCATCGCTTATCGGAACGATATTCTTAGGAGGAACGGTAGGCTCGGGCTTAGGCACGGCCGCTACCTTAGGCGGTGGATTCAAAAAGTTTTCAAGTGCATTTTTAAATTCGGTGGGATTCTTAAATCTGTGCTTCGCATCAAAGCTGCAGGCACAGAGAACTATTTTCGCAAGCTCGGGAGTAGCCTCTGTGGGAGGGATCAGCTCCTCGCCTCCGAGACGTCTGCTTTCCGCCGTTCTTCTTTCGTTAAGAGAAGGAACAGCCTCTCTGACAAAGGGAGGACGGTTGGCATTAAGCATGCTGTACATAACAAGACCGAGAGAATAAATATCAACGGTAGAATCATAGTCCTTGCCGTGTACAAGCTCGGGAGCCAAATAGTAACACGGACCGTCGAGAGATTTATCGATCTCCTTTTCCATGCCCGGATCACCAAGCTTAAAATCTCCGTTTGCCGTAACAAAAATATTCGCAGGCTTGATATCACGGTGAATAAGTCCGTTATTATGAAATTCCTCAAGAGCACGGCTGACATCGATAGCCATACGGATCATTTCCTTTTCATCAAGAGGATGACGCTGTGTATAATCCTTAAAGGGTTCAAGAAGCTCGGTGCGTACGAATATCTCCCATCCTGCGCTGTCATTTTTTTCTATCACATTACAGCCTTCGACAGAAAGGATATTTGCATGGCCCTTCAAGCTCTCCAACACCTTAAGATCATTTATGTACTTATGTATTATTCTTTCATAATAAGCTTTGATGGCATCCGAGTCCATGCCCTTGGCACGAAGGGACTCAAGCTCTGCCGCAGAATCGGGCAAGGATATAACCTTTACGGCAGAATAAGACTTCATATTGGGATCATCCTTAAAGACCTTATACACCTTACCGTAGGTACCCTCTCCTACACAGCCTTCTATCTTCCATTCAGGCCAGAATTCGCTTATTCTTTCAATTCCCATAAAAACCTCTGATACTGATATTTTTAACTATAATGATCTATTATAGCAGATTTTGTTCAATAAATCAACCCTTTTCAAAGATATACGTCAAAGCTTACGCAGATCTTGGCGGCCTGACTCCTTGTAGCGATCATAAGGGGGGATACAGTTGTATCGGACGTACCGTTTATAAGTCCGAAGGCCACCGCCCAGGAAACTGCTTCCCTTGCCCAGCCCGATACCGCATTTGCATCATTGAATACACCGAGCTGGATCCTCATATCGGTATCTATACCATTACCCTCTGCATAGTTGAAGAAGAGCTGTGCCAGCTGTTCACGGCTTATTTTGACACCGAGACCGAACCTGCCGTTACCGATACCCTTAACGTATCCCTCTGCGCTTGCCCATGCTATGGCAGAAGAATACCACTGACCCGCCTTAACGTCGCTGAAGGGAGATATCCCCTCATACCCCGAAAGGTCTGCCCCTGCCATTCTTGCAAGCACCACAACGAACTGCTCACGGGTAAGGGCATCATTGGGAAGGAACATGCCCTTATCATTACCCTTAAAAAATCCCTTACCTGCCGCTTTAACGACAGGATCGGTAAACCATTTTCCCGTGGGTACATCAGTAAAGGGAGTTTTAGCCTTTAGATATATCGCTGTATCCTCGTAAAGATTTACAACGTCGCTCTCACAAACCGCCTCACCGTCGTCGAAGCACCAACCGTCAACTATATATCCCTCGGTGTCAACCTTTGGGAAATCCATATATTTTCTGCCGCCAACCACCTGCTTTGAGCCGATATGGTTGTTGTTCTGATCGTAGAAATCGATGGTATAGGTCTTGTAATGACCCCTTTGAGCCAAGGTGTTTGCCTCGCTTGCACTGCTTGCAAGTCTGATCGAGTGGACAGATATCACATCCCCTTCATTGACCTTTGTTCCGTTGACAGACATAAAGCAAAGACGAAGGGTGTTAAGCTTACCCGAAAAGGCGGAAAGATCTATAATATATGTATGATACTGTCCGTCATTTATCGCATTGATGAATCCTACAAAGGCATTGCCGTCTATACCCGTCTGTGTACCCGTGGTAGCATATACCGCCTGGAACATATACGGACTTGTATCCTTGTGATCGAGTTTCATGTCGATAATAGCATATTTATATTCGGAAAGATCCACGTAAGGATAATCATGCGAAACACTTGAATCGGGGTTATCAAGTCTTGTGTTGGGAAGTCCGAAGCTCAAGGTAACGGCGGGATCGCTGTAAAGCTCCTCAACCGTAAAATCTATTCCCTCTTTAGTAGTTTTGACATTAAGCTGAGATGCATCGGGAATAAGGCATCTCACATCGCTTGCCGCATAATGTACTGCACCGAACTCTATATACTCCGAAGGGATCTCGGGTGTATTCTTCGCAGTCTTATGAGCCTTGCCTGAGGAAAGGATCACAGAGTTTACAACAGTTCTCTCGGCATTACCGGTATCGCAGGGGCTGTTAACCACCTTATATTCACCCTCATCTGCCAGCACCATGGTGGATGAGCCGCCACCGTCAAGGATAAAGGCGGTGTTAAGGTCAAGCTCGTCCGCTATATCCCAATATCTGTTGAAATTAAGACCGTTACTAAAGCCGCTCTGTCTTCCGTCATTTACAAGGAAAACCACGTTACCGTCATTCTTAATACCGACAATAGTAGTAGGATAGCCCGTGGTGGTACCGCTTTCGTTCTTGACACCGTCGATAACGAAGGGCGTATGTCCTCCCACACAATTGGTCATATTTTGCCAAAGCTCCGTGTCACGACCGAATTTCTCGTATACCTCAAAGCTAAGGGATATAGTATCACCTACCTTATAGCCGTTCACCTTTTCCACGGCAGTACCCCTTGCACAAAGAATGATATGATCCTCTGCCATTTTGGGGTCTGAATCGGAAAATTCATCATAGATACCTATTATCTCACCCTTAATCTCGGTTCCGTGCTTAACGGTGTAACCGTCGGTTTTTACAAGAAGCTCCACCGCATCGTCAAGAGCGTAGGTATTAAGACAGCCCTTGTCGGTATAAACAACAAGTGCGTTGTTTGCGGGAAGACGGTTAAGTCCGTCCGCCTTCACCGAATCGAGAGTGATATCAAGCTTGGGACAGCCTATAGCCACCTGATTATCGGCTGTAGTACCGAATGCCCAGAACTGTCCCTCGTAGGGTGTCTCCTGAAGCATATAATCAGAGGTTATTATTTCTCCGTTATACATATTGAAACCGCGAGGTAAGGTCTGCTCCTTCTTAACCACCGCATCTGTATATCCGTTATAATTTGTACCCTTACCCTCTATTCTCGCGTGGGCATAAGCCACCATCCAGAGGTCACCGTTGATAGCCGCTATAGGCTCCTTGTCGGGATTGGCTTTGGCAAACTTAGCCACGGTATCGCTGGTTCTCGAAAGCTTATTGGCATAGTCCCCGCCGCCGGTAACGTCGATATAAAGATTTTCGTTTGAGGGGTCAAACTCGATAACATTAAAATTCTGAGTCTTATAGCGGGACGTTGAGTCTGTAGCGATATGGGTATGGGTCACACCCTCATAGAGCTCAAGTTCTGAATAAGCCGTCTGACTTTGTATTTCACCTATATTAAGCGCATTTACCGATAAGGGTAAAAGCATTAATGTACATAAAAGTATTGATAAAACTCTTTTCATTATTATTCACCGATAAAAAGATCATTGTATTTTTCAGATACCGAAGTGTAAGGTCTGTCAATGCCGAAAACGTCAAGAATTATTCCGTAAACATCGGTATTGCAGAAGCCTGTAAGATCTGCGTTCTTATTTACGCCCTTACCGCCTATGGCAAAGAAGGAATTTATCTCATCCTCGCTTGAACCCGCGTAGGAGGTACCGCCGACAACTCCGCCGTGATCGGTGGTGAGGATATAGAGAGTATTCTCGTTTCTGCCCAATTCTTCATACTTATTATATATTCTGCCAATGTAACCGTCGGTAAGAGAAAGCTGCATCATGTAGTCGCGGCTTCCAAAACCGCCTTCGAAGTGAACACCGCCCTGAAGCACCTGACGCATCTCAACAAGCAGTAAGGATGGATCATTGGTGTCAAGATAACCCCCATCCTTTACAAGCATTTCGGTTATACCGTCGTCCACATAGCTTTCATCAACAGGCGCATAAACACCGCCCTCCTCCTCGACAAGCTGAGATATCTCGAGGCTCGATGCAAAGCAGGCAACCTCCTTGTCGGGATATGCTTCTTTGACCTCACCGAGGAAGGTCTTGACGGCATTACGCTCATTATAAACATCCCTTGCCGCATCCTCTCTGTGATAGAGAGAGTGAACCGAAGGATCGGTACCCGTAAGTATAGAGGCTCTCTCGCTCATACAGTTAACGGGCTCCTTTGCCTTGGAGGTAACGCCGAGATCGAATATCCTGTCTATATTGGAGGTGTTGGCATCCTTAAAGAAATCGCCCGCTCCGTCTATCATAAATACAACCACTCTGTCGTAGCCGTAAACTGTCTCCAGCTCAAAGATATCGGCAAAATACTTGATTATCTTAACTATCTGATTCCTTCCCGCAAGACCCTTGGGGTTGAGCTTGCCGCCGCCAACACCGTTGACGATCTCAAGAGAAACTGCCCATTCCATAGCTGTTTTTGCCCAGGATGCGGTCTTATTTCCGTCAGAAAATGCCTTTGTAATGTCAACATCACTTTCGGGATAGCCATAACCCATGTAATCGGCAAAATTCTTCATAATAACGGTAAGCTGTTCACGGTTTACGTTAACATCAGGCATGAATTCACCCTTGTCATTACCGTTTACAACTCCGCTTTCCTTCGCCCATGCTACTGCGGGACCGTACCATGAGGAAATCTTAACGTCCTTGAATCCGCTTTCCTTATAGCTTGTAAGGTCTGCACCCGCATACTTTGAAAGGATCTGTACCACCATTGCTCTGGTGGTGTTGGTATCGGGATCGAAGGTAGTGGCTGTTGTTCCGTTTACAAGAGAATTTGCATAGCAAAAGCCTACAGAATCATAGTACCAGCTTCCTGCCTTGATATCAGTAAAGGGCATCTCACCATAGCTTCTTTCAAAATCGGTAAAAACGTTACCGCAGCGCTTACATTCACGGCATCTGCCGTCTTTGTCCACGCTCCATGCCGCAAGATCATGACCGAGAGGCGAAAGCTCGGTTCTCTCTGTCAGCTTACCGCAATCGGTACATCTCTCGGCAGCCTCGCCGCTATATGTACAGGTTGCGTATTCTGCAGTTACGTTCTCGGTATTCTTATGAGAGCAGCCCTCGTCTGCAAGGATATAGGGATAGTTATTTTCTATACAGTATTTTTCTGCATAGCTGTCCTTGTACACCTTAACCTCAATGTCTTCGAAATCAAATGCCCACTCTCCGAGATATTCTACCGTCTCGGGGATGACTATACTCTTAAGAGAGTAGCACTCGGTAAAGGCAAAGGTCTCGATAAATTTCACCGTCAAGGGGATCTCTACAGATTCGAGAGAATCACAGCCTATAAAGGCAGAATAACCTATTCGCTCAAGGGTATCGGGAAGCTCAACACTCTTGACAGAGGTATAGGCACATATCTCTTCACCAAGCTCAACCACCGTGAGTCCCTCAAGCTTCACATCACACTTAGCCACGCCCTCAACTATCTCTACCGAATCCAGTCTGGCTCTGCCGTCACCTATGTCGGTATAGGAAAGTACCGTCTCGGCAGATACCGAGAAGGGTATCATCGAAACAAGCATGACAATAGATATCATAACACTAATAAATCTTTTCATTTTTGCCTCCAAACAGCTTTTATAGATTAATTTTATCATATTTCAAAAAATCTTTCAATATTTTTTATCAAAAAGCTGCTATTTTACGTTTTCCGCGACATTACTGTTATGAAGGCAAGGGGATTGACATACTCCTTCTTTCGAGGTAAACTGTTATTATGGCCATAATACAGAGGTAAAGAAATGTTTGACATCAAAGAATATGAAGCGATAGTCATGCAGTATTCAAAGCCGCTGTACAGATACTGTTATCTCAAGCTCCGCTGTAACAAGGAATTGACCGAAGAAACTCAAAACGATATTTTCCGTATTCTATACGAAAAATGGGACAAGGTTGAGCGGGGTGAGAGTCTGAGAGCCTATCTGTACCGCGTGGCGGATATGTGCATAAAAAATTCTCTGCGAAAACACAACCGTTATTACGCCCGGACCCTTTCCCTTGAGGAAACAAAGGAAAGAGGTGAATTATCCGAGGCAAGTAGTGTTGATGAGTATTTCGTAAAGAATATTGAAAAACGAATGGATGAAATAGCCGATATGCTTACGAAAGATCTAAAAGAGCTTTTTGTCCTTAGATATATAGAAGAAAAAACACTAAAGGAAATAGCGGATATAAAACATATCCCCTATTCCACACTGCGGCTAAGATTAGCAAAGGTCGAAAATGCCGTCAGGAGTATCATAAACGATTAAATAAGGAGCATTCAAAAATGAGCGAACTTGAGCAGAAGCTCAGTGAATATGAAGAAAAAAAGCCTGTAGGTAACGATGCCGAGCTTACCGAGGCGATAGAAGAGATATTAAGTAAAGAAGAGTCTCTCCCCTATGAATACAGAAATTACGAGCTTATAGACGAAGCGGTAGAAGCACTTCTCATATTAAATGGTGAAGACATAACCACACTTGATAAGGAGGCGGAGAAAAATGCAAGAAATATAATAAATAATAAAAAATCAAAGTCAATTACCCTTAAACGTGTATTACTTATAGCCGCAGTTCTTGTAATGATGAGTGCATTAACGGTATCTACCCTTTCGGTGTTAAATACCTCGGATAAAAATACAGATATTCCGATAGACCCAATTGATATTACAAAAAAGGAACCGTCTCCCGATACCGACGCTCCAAGTACCGACTCCAATACATTAAATAACGAAACAGATAGTATTATAACAGAAGAAAACATTATAACAGAACCGTATATTACAGAACCAATAACCGATGTACCGGTTACAAGCAATGATGATCCTAAGCCAATAGGCGGAACCGGTATCTGTGAGGTTCATAACTTCGGATACCACTGTTATCCTAAAGAAATCAAAGATTATATAGGAGAAGAACATTTTCGTAAATGGTCGAATGAAGCTCATTCTACAACCAATGAAGAAGGCTGTTGGCCAAACGGAAATATCCTTCTTTGTATAGAATATTTTGATGTTCCCGACGAAATAATAATCGAAGCATATCAGAATGATTATTATAATCGGGACTGGGATATAAAGGCACTGCTTGAAAGAGATCACGAAGCATTTGAACGATATGCAAGAAACTCCATTACCACCAATTCTTCTGCAAAATTATCATCAGAACAATCATTAAAATTTCGATTATTTGATTTCATGAAAACAAAAACAGATAAAAAAACCGTTGATTATTATAATACTATAACCAACAACGGATCTTATTTTCCTTGTTCTGAAATAACGTTATATGATATGATATCAAACACTTCGCTAACCAAAGACGACTTTATAAACGCACTTGGAGATGCTACGTCTAACAACAGAGAAGATTTTGTTACCCCCTACTTCGAATACAACCTTGATCTTCTCTTTGGAGATACAGAGACCCTAACAAAGATGATAGATAATCTTGAGATTCCTTACTATGAATCAAGGGTTAAAATGGCAGATGCCTTATTGCATATAGCGGAGTAAGTAAATTAAAATCTCATCCCAAAAAAATCGGGATGAGATTTTTTTACTTTTTTTTCATATAAAACCTGCTATTTTGTGTTTTGGGTGACATTACTGTAATGAAGAGGTAAATAATTCAACCTCTTTAAAGGGGGAAATCGTTATGAAAATATAATATCGATTTGAGCTTCAGCTTCAAATCAATAAACCTTCCGAAGTATATTCATCCGTTAAGTTTAAGAACCATTAACTTTAACAACCTCGAAAGGAGAAGAAAATGAAGAAAGTTAAAATATTATTTGCAGTTATTGTTTTTACCGCTTTATTCTCAGCGGTATTGACCTTCAGCTCAAGCGCAGACAGCAGATTCACCGACCTGCCCGAAAACTTTTGGGCAGAGGACAGTATTTGCTTTTGTTATTACCACGGAGCATTTTACTCTCAATCCAACCTCTTTTACCCTTACGGCGGATTGAGAAGAGATATAGCGGTTGACGGAATAAGAAGAATGCTTGACATCAATGTTCCGAAATATGCAGACACCCCGTTTTCCGACGTTCCCTATTCATCCGATTACTCGGGTAGCATTAAATGGGCATATGATAATAACATAACCAACGGAACCGGCAACGGTCTCTTCAGTCCCGACACGGTGATAACGCGTCAGGAATTCGCCACCTTGGTATACCGTGCGTTAAACGTAACCAATGCCACGATACCGGTAACCAAGCCCAATATTAGCTTTACCGATCAGTCTTCAATAGCCTCATGGTCTCAGACTGCTGTAATGACCTTGGCAAAGGCCGAAATAATCACCGGTAAACCTAATGGCAGCTTCGATCCGACAGGTACCATTGACAGATCAAGCGGTGCAACAATGCTTTCAAAAATGTATGCTATAAACAAGTACCCCGGAAATGAAATATTGTTCTATGTACGTTCAACAAGCGGAGCGCCTATTGCAAATGCGACCGTGTATATTTATTTCGAAAACACAAATGCTCCGGCTGATAAATATCCCGAACAGCCTATAAAAACAAACACTTACGGTATAGCTTGTTTGTCTACATCAAGCAATCTGGCATTTGCCGCTAATGCCTTTGCCATAAATTACAGACAAGGCCTGACCAATACTACACTTACTCGTAACAACTTCATTAATACGATCGAAATGGCTCTTGGCACCGGCGGTGGGTATAGCTTACCGATTGCAGGATTCAACAATATGACGGAATGGACAAACACCCGTAATTATTTGAATCAATGCCGAAATTTTGGTTGGAGGTACGGTACCGCAAGCCAGCTTGAATATCATCAAGGTATAGATATCGCAAGAACAATAGGGACTTCGGTATATAGTGTTTCATCAGGAAAAGTCAAAATGGCGGATGAATATGGCTCCTGTGGGAATTTAATACAAATAGAGACGTGTTATCATGATGATCCTGAAGACAATAGTAAGGATAAATTCTACTTTATGATTTATCAGCATTTAAATTCAATATTGGTGAATGTCGGTGTTGATGTGCAGCAAGAACAGCGAATTGGAACCGTCGGAAATACCGGCGCTAACTATGGATATCATTTACATTTCTCGATATCGAACACAGACGATTATGGTCTGTCAAGCAGAGAATATATGGATCCTTTGGCTTTTATAAGATACCAATCCCCATATCACGACTATGATTACAACGGAAATCCCGTAGGAGGTTAATTATGAAAAATACTTTGATAATATTTTTGGTTTGTTCAGTTTTAACGACTTTTATATCCTGTTCAAAGCCTGAAAGCTCACAAAAAGAAACTGACGAATATGTAAACATACCCGAAAGTTCGGATACTTCATACATCGCAGACACCGATTTGCCCGATTCAGAAACGGAAATTGATATTACCGAAGAAGTGATACCCACTCCCGGTACTACTGACACTAACAATGATCCTAAGCCAATAGGCGGTACGGGCATATGTGAAGTTCATAACTTTGGATACCACTGTTATCCTAAAGAAATCAAAGATTATATAGGAGAAGAACATTTTCGTAAATGGTCGAATGAAGCTCATTCTACAACCAATGAAGAAGGCTGTTGGCCAAACGGAAATATCCTTCTTTGTATAGAATATTTTGATGTTCCCGACGAAATAATAATCGAAGCATATCAGAATGATTATTATAATCGGGACTGGGATATAAAGGCACTGCTTGAAAGAGATCACGAAGCATTTGAACGATATGCAAGAAACTCCATTACCACCAATTCTTCTGCAAAATTATCATCAGAACAATCATTAAAATTTCGATTATTTGATTTCATGAAAACAAAAACAGATAAAAAAACCGTTGATTATTATAATACTATAACCAACAACGGATCTTATTTTCCTTGTTCTGAAATAACGTTATATGATATGATATCAAACACTTCGCTAACCAAAGACGACTTTATAAACGCACTTGGAGATGCTACGTCTAACAACAGAGAAGATTTTGTTACCCCCTACTTCGAATACAACCTTGATCTTCTCTTCGGAGATGCAAGCGTTATGACAAATACAATTAATAACCTCGACATCCCCGAATACGAATCAAGGGTCAAAATGGCAGATGCTCTGCTCCATGTAGGAGAAAAGAGCAATGACCATGTAGCTTATTAATAGAAATCCCAAAGCACCTGCAGATAACACCTGCAGGTGCTTTTTTTTAATAACACTTGATTATTGCAGATATCGGATATATCATATACTTATAGACAAATTTTAATTTTATACTGAAACTTTTTCATATTTTGGGGCACTTTATATAACGAAGGCGGTGAGATCATGTCAGATATTACAAATTATTTTAATGATATTTATGATAAGACCTACAAAAACACCCTTATACATATAACATCAAAGTGCTCCAACATTCATGACATCGAAGATATATTGCAAGAAACCTATACAGAGCTGTACAGAACTTTATTACGCAAGGGAATCGATTATGTCCAAGCACCTGAACGCCTTGTTATCAAGATAAGCAATCGCAAAATATACAAGCATTATTCCCTTAAAGAAAAAATACAGGGTATATCCTTGAATACTTCTAATGAAAATGATGCGGAAATTATCAATTTTATCCCGGATGATCTGATAATAGAGGATGCTATATGTACCAAGGAAGCCTTGGATTCCATACGAGCCTTCGTTCTGTCTAAGCCCTTGATCGTACAAAAAATTTTCCTGCTCTACTATTCATATAATCTCACCATACCAAGAATAGCACTCCTTCTGTGCGTCAATGAGTCCTATGTTAAAAACAAGCTATACCGCACGTTAAAAGAAATCAAAAATCTCTATAGAGGTGAAGAACAATGACACATAACGAAATTTTATCCTCGGCATTGACTCCTCTTGTTCCCGACAAAGAAAAAATATATTCTGTATGTATAGCACACAATACCGCAAAAAGCAGAATAAAAAACCTTCTGCTTGCCGCTACCCTTATCACTATGCTTTCCCTTTCTCTGCTAACGGCATTCTCTGTAATCAAGCCGTCACAACACAAAGATCCCGAAATTCCGCACACACCCATAAGCATAATTGAAACAGAAGAAGCCTCAGTTACGGAAAACAAAGCACCTGCAGTCGAATCCGCAAACAATATAACAGAGCCTAACATCACAGAAGAAATAACAGATGTACCGGCTACAAACAATGAAGAGCCTGATCCTATTGGTGGCGGGGATGTGTTGTGCCCGATCCACACATACTATTACCATGCATTTCCGAGCATAATAACCAATTATATAGGTCAGGAGGAATTCAGGAAGTGGGTAGACCCTACAGCGCTTGTCCGCGATAAAAACGGTTGTTATCCTGAGGGTGACATTCTAAAATGTGTTGAACACTTTAATATTCCCGACGAAGTAATAATAGAAGCATATCAAAATGATTTCTACAACTGCGACTGGGATATGGAAAGCCTCTTGGCAAGAGATGCAGAAAGTTTCGATAAAATATCCCGTGAATCAAGAAGTAATCCGGAATACAACATATACAGAACAAAGCTTTATAATGAACGCGACTTGAAAGAGCGATTGTTTGATATACTAAAAACAAAAACAGATGCAAAAACTATAGAATACTATAACCGTATATCAGATAACGGCACAAAAATTCCATGGTGTGAAGTATCTATAATTGATATTGTCATTAACACATCAATCACTAAAAATGAATTTGCAGAGGTTCTGAATCCGACAAACCAGAAGGACGAAAACGGTGATATTCAGCGTTTCGAATACAACCTTGATCTTCTCTTTGGAGATACAGAGACCCTAACAAAGATGATAGATAATCTTGAGATTCCTTACTATGAATCAAGGGTTAAAATGGCAGATGCTCTGCTCCATGTAGGAGAAAAGAGCGATGACCATGTAGCTTATTAACAACAAATGATTAATATAATCCCCTCAGAACAGCTTCAAAACTATCCTGAGGGGATTATATGTTCATTAAAGCAAGATATTTCGTTTTTGAAACGCTCAATATAACATTTAATAATATCCTCGCTGTCTCCTATCATAGCATCCGGCGGAACCCCGAAATTCAAATGAATATTGTACAACACCGATATTGGTGTATCGTAAGGAAGAATTCCATTAATAAAATAATCTATAACCGACTCCGAAACTCCTAAAATTTCAGACATTTCCCTATTATCCAAGCCTTCTGTTTTTTTTAGAAATCTTAGATTATCACAAAATATTTGTTGTGTAAAATCCATTATTAACTCCTTAAAATGAGCATTTGCACTTATTCAGGTGCATTTTTATTATAACATTATATTATAATAAAATCAATAGAAATCGTAAATTTAAGGAGGTGTATGTTTTATGGATAGAAAAATCGAGTATAAAATAGGCTCTAATATCCGTAAATTAAGAGAAGCCTCCGGGAAAACCCAAGAACAGCTTTCATCAAAAATGCAAACTATGGGTTGCGATATTACAAGAAGCGCACTCGCAAAAATCGAAGTTGGTCAAAGACACATATATCCGGATGAAATAATTTTAATTAAAGAGATATTAAAAATATCCTACGATGACATATTTAATATCGATTAACAACCATCGTTCTGTTAAGAATGGTGGTTGTTTTCAATATTTAAATAATATGCATTAAAAAATAACAAAATAATAACAATTAACAGATTATTACCATTGACACTTAAATATAATAATGATAAAATAAATATGTATGTTTATAAATAATAATATATATATATCCAAATCAGAAAGGAAGCCCGATTGGGCGAAAGGTACGAGAATATGAAGACCAAAGCGGTTCGTATTTACGGCACAAATGATTTAAGACTTGAGGAGTTCGAGCTCCCCGCAATTAAGGACGATGAAATACTCGCTCATGTAATCTCCGACAGTATTTGTATGTCCTCCCACAAGGCTGCTATCCAGGGTCCCAACCATAAGAGAGTTCCCGACGATGTTGCAGAGAATCCTGTTATCATCGGTCATGAGTTCTGCGGTGAGATCGTTGAGGTTGGTGCAAAGTGGGCTGACCAGTTCAAGCCCGGCGACAAGTTCGCTATCCAGCCTGCAATGAACTACAAGGGAAGCCTTGCAGCTCCCGGTTACTCCTATCAGTATATCGGCGGTGACGCTACCTACGTTATCATCCCTCACGAGGTTATGGAGACAGGCTGTCTTCTCAGCTACAAGGGTGATGCATTCTTCTACGGTTCTCTCGCAGAGCCTATGAGCTGTATCGTTGGCGGTTACCATGCTAACTACCACACCACCGCAGGCAGCTACGTTCACGATATGGGTATCGTTGAAGGCGGTAACTGTGCAATCCTCGCAGGCGCAGGTCCTATGGGTCTCGGTGCTATCGACTACGCTATCCACTGCGACAGAAAGCCCGCTCTCGTTGTTGTAACAGACCTCGACACCGCAAGACTTGCAAGAGCTGCTCAGATCCTCTCTCCCGAGGAAGCTGCAAAGAACGGCGTTAAGCTTCTCTATGTAAACACAAGCGAATATGAAGATCCCGATGCATACCTCATGAGCCTCACCGACGGCAAGGGCTACAACGATGTATTCGTATACGCTCCCGTTAAGCCTGTTGTTGAAATGGGTGACAGACTCTTAGCCCGTGACGGCTGTCTCAACTTCTTCGCAGGTCCTACAAAGACCGACTTCTCCGCAATGTTCAACTTCTACAACGTTCACTACTCTGCAACTCACATCTGCGGTACCTCCGGCGGTAACACTGCTGACATGATCGAGTCTATCACCATGATGGAGACAGGCAAGCTCAATCCCGCTGCTATGATCACACACGTTGGCGGTCTTAACTCCGTTATCGACACCACAATGAACCTTCCCAAGATCCCCGGCGGTAAGAAGCTCGTTTACACCAACAAGGATATGCCCATGGTTGCAATCGCTGACTTCGCTGAGCTTGGTAAGACCGATAAGTTCTATGCAGACCTTGACGCTATCGTTTCCGCTAACAACGGTCTCTGGTGTCTCGAGGCTGAGAAGTACGTTCTCGAAAACGCAAAGAACATCTAAGCGGGGCCGCCCCACGGCGACGCTTCGGGTATAAAGTAAACTGATACTTTCAGTTTTATGCCCGAAATAAAATGAAAATAACAAGGATGAGGATAATAAGTCCTCATCCTGACTCATAATTTCTAATTACTTTAACCGAAAGGAAATTACTACAATGTTAGACAAGCAGTTACAGGCATTAGCCGATATGTCCAACAAGTACGGCTCCAATCCCGAGTTCGTTCTTGCAGGCGGCGGCAATACATCCTTTAAAAATGACGAATTACTCTTTATCAAGGGTTCCGGTACAGCTCTTGCAACCATCAAGCCTGATGAGTTCGTAAGAATGGAACGCGCACTCTTGAATGAGATCAGAACCAAGAAGTACTCCGATGTGGAGGCTGAGTGTGAGGCTGAGGTTCTTGAAGACATGATGAACGCACGCGTTAAGGGCGAAACCCGTCGTCCCAGCGTTGAGACTGTTCTTCATGACCTTATGGAGTACAAGTATGTTCTCCACCTCCATCCCGCAACCGTTAACGGTATCACCTGTTCTAAGTCGGGTGAGGCTACCATCAAGCGTCTCTTCCCCGATGCTATCTGGGTTGCAAACTCCAAGCCCGGCTACACCCTCGCTATGCTCTGCTTAAAGACTCTTGAAGCAGCAAAGGCTGAAAAGGGTGCTTGCCCCAACCTCATCTTCCTTGAAAACCACGGCGTATTCTTCGCAGCAGACACCACCGAGGAGCTCGATGTTATCGTTGCAGACGTTATGGGTAAGATCAAGGCTGAGATCAAGGCAGAGCCCGACTTCACACCCGTTGAATATGATGTAGATAAGGTTACCGCAGTTGCTCCCGTACTTCGTATGCTCACAGGTGACGGCGAGGCAGCAAGTGTTATCTTCTCCACATCCAAGGCAGTTCTTGATTACGATCCCGCAACCAAGAGCTTCACACCCGACCATATCGTATACTGCAAGGCTTCTCCCCTGGTGCTTGCCGACGGTGACGATATCAAGGAAAAGTATGACGCTTATGTAGCAGCTAACGGCTACAAGCCCAAGGTTGCTTACTACGTTGGTCTCGGTATGTTCGCTATGGCTGATACTTACAAGAATGCAAAGACAGCAGAAATCGTATTCCAGGATGCAATCAAGATCAGTGTATTCGCTCAGTCCTTCGGTGGTATCTCCACCATGCCCGAATGGCTTGAAACATTCATCATCAACTGGGAAGTTGAAAGCTACAGAGCAAAGGTTAGCCTTGCTGCAGGCGGTGCAAAGCGTCTTGACAAGAAGGTTATCATCGTAACAGGCGGTGCTCAGGGCTTCGGTCTCGGTATCGCAGAAGAGCTTGCTGCTAACGGCGCTTACGTTGCTATCGCTGATATGAACTATGACGGTGCTAAGGCTGCTGCTGACAAGCTCCCCAACGCTATGGCAGTTGCAGTTAACGTAACCGACGAGGACAGCGTTAAGGCAATGGTTGATGCTGTTGTTGTAAACTACGGCGGTCTCGACGTATTCGTAAACAATGCAGGCATTGCAAAGGCAGGCAGCCTTGAGGAAATGCAGAAGGGTACTCTCGAGTTCGTAACTGCAGTTAACTACACAGGTTACTTCCTCTGCGCTAAGTATGCTTCCAGAGTTATGAAGATCCAGCACTCCGTTGCGCCCGATTACATGATGGATATCGTTGAAAACAACTCCAAGTCCGGTCTTGAAGGCTCTAACAAGAACTTCGCATACTCCGGTTCTAAGTTCGGTGGTATCGGTCTTACCGCTTCCTTCGCTATGGAGCTTGCTCCCTACAACATCAAGGTTAACGCAGTATGCCCCGGTAACTACCTTGACGGTCCCCTCTGGTCCGATCCCGAGAAGGGTCTCTTCGTTCAGTACCTCAACGCAGGTAAGGTTCCCGGCGCTAAGACTGTTGAAGATGTTCGTAAGTTCTATATGTCTAAGGTACCCCTCAACAGAGGTTGTCTCCCCGTTGACGTAGCAAGAGCTATCATGTACTGCGTAGAGCAGAAGTACGAAACAGGACAGGCTATCCCCGTAACAGGCGGACAGGTAATGCTCCACTGATAAAGAATAAATAATAAAGAATAAATAATAAATGAGGTTGATAAAAGCTGACTTGTCAGCTTTTATCCTCCTTGAATTTTGTGAGGTCAAAAAATGGCTACTTATGTAAACAATCACATTCATACTATATATTCCTTCTCTCCCTACACCCCTACAACCGCTGTTGAGGCTGCGGCAAAGGCAGGACTTAAGACCGCAGGTATCATGGACCATGATTCTGTAGGCGGCGCAAAGGAGTTCATCGAGGCAGGTAAGAAGATAGGCATGCCTGTTACAGTTGGTGTTGAGTGCCGTGTAAACATGGCTAACACCAAGCTTTGCGGCAAGCGTATCAACAACCCTGACCAGATCTCCGTTGCTTACGTTGCTATGCACGGTATTCCTCATCAGAACATTGACAAGGTAGATGCATTCTTTGCTCCCTACCGTGAGAAGAGAAATATCCGTAATGCAAAGATGTGCCAGAACATCACCGAGATCACCAAGGCTTACGGCATCACTCTCGACTTTGAGACAGATGTTAAACCCCTTGCTACTTCTACAGTAACCGAGCGTCACATTCTCTTCGCTCTTGCTAAGAAGATTACCTCTGCATATCCCACTCCCGAGGAAGCAGTTGACTTCATCGAAAACAAGATGGGTATCGCTCTCTCCGCAAAGGTAAGAGAACAGATCTTAAACGGCAGAGAAACTCCCGATTTCTATGAATATGATATTCTCGGCGCTCTCAAGGGTAACATGGTTGAGAAGTTCTACGTTGATGCAACAGATGAGCTTCCCGATGTAACTGAGTTCATCAAGATGGTTCACGAGAACGGCGGTGTTGCGGCTTACGCATACCTCGGTGACGTTGGAGACTCTGTAACAGGCGATAAGAAGGCTCAGAAGTTTGAGGACGATTATATTGATCTTCTCTTCGAGACCATCAAGGAGCTTGGCTTCGATGCAGTTACCTTCATGCCCACCAGAAACACTATGGAGCAGCTTGACAAGATCATGGCTCTCTGCGATGAGCACGGCTTCTTCCAGATAAGCGGTGAGGACATCAACACTCCCAGACAGTCCTTCATCTGTAAGGCTTATGAGAACCCCAAGTTCGATCACCTTATTAAGGCTGCATTCACCCTTATTGATTACGAAAACGAAGCAACAGAGAATATCGAGGCTGCACAGGCTAAGTATTCCGAAATGTTCCGCAAGTAAGATAACTAAAATCGCAAAACGGACGAGATTTTTCTCGTCCGTTTTTATATTCTATTGAAAAAAAGTGCTTGTTGTGTTATAATTGATAAAACTATACTTTCGAGGATACTCTAATGAAAATTTTATTTTTAGGCAACAGCCATACCTATTATAACGATCTGCCCGCTCTCTTCAAAAAGATCTGTAAGGAGTGCGGCAAGGATGTGGAGGTTGGAATGATAGCGTCTCCCGGTGTTACCTATGAGTGGCATCTTGCTCAGTATACCGATCTTCGATTCGCCCTTGTGCAGGGTGGATATGATTATATAATCATGCAGCAGGCGGCTCACGAGCCCTGTCCCTCAAAGGAGGAGACCATACGTGACGCAGGAAAGATAATCGAGATGGCAAGGGCACAGGGGGTAAAGGTAATTCAGACACTCCCTTGGCCAAGGCTTGATATTCCCGAGGAATTTGAAAAAATGAAGGATATATACTATACCCTCTGCGAACTGTACGACGTTACGATGAATCCGGTAGGCCACGTGTTCGAAAATATATTAAAGTCAAATCCCGATATAAGGTTACATTGGTTTGACGGTGCTCACGCGGGGCCTTACGGCAGCTATGCAAATGCCCTCTGCACCTATAAAACGATCTTTGGCGACAGCATTGACTCTGCAAGTAATGAAAGCTATGATATGTATCCCGTAGACGGTGATACCGCATTATGTGACAGAGACAAACTCCTTATTAAATTAGACCCTGAAAAGGCACTTGCTATCAAAAATACAGTGGAGGTTTTATCATGAAAAAAATAGCTTTATGGGGTGTGTGGCATGTACACGCAGGACATTTTGTTGATATGGCAAGCCGCTACGGTGAGGTAGCGGGTGTTTGGGAGGATAACCGTCAGTGGCAGACTGATTTCTGTAATAAGCATAATTTATATGCTTATTCGTCTCTTGAGGAGATGCTCTCCTCCGATGTAGAGGGAGTTATCGTCTGCACCGAGACCTCAAGACACAAGGAGGTAATACTTAAGCTGATCGAAGCAGGCAAGCATATCTTTACCGAAAAGGTACTTGCCATAACAGACGAGGATGCCGAAGAGATTGCAGAGGCGGTAAAGAAAAGCGGACTTCTCTTTGCTATATGCTTTCCTAATATTGCCTACGGCTTCACCCAGACAATAAAGGCTGAGATACTTGACCGGGGTATGCTTGGCAAGGTAAACTCTGTGAGATTCCGTTATTCCCACACAGCGGCAAGCGAGGATGAGCTGCCCCCTCACTTCTACGACAGAGAGACTACCGGCGGCGGCTCGGTCATAGACCACGGTGTGCACGGATTGTCGGTTATATATCACCTCTTTGGTCTACCTAACAGATACAAGTCAATGCTCTCTGTTTCTACAACAAACAAGGCCTCTCTTGAAAAGAACAAGGATATGGTTGAGGACAACTCCCTTGCTGTCATGGCATACGATGACGGACTGATAGCAACTAACGAATGCTCCTCTGTCACCTCAGGGCCTCTTACGATAGAGATATGCGGTGAAAAGGGTCGTTGTCTCTTTACCTGCGACAAGTTGACGATGAAGCTTGAAGGTCAGGACGAGGTTGTTGTTGAGGAGAGCGCACGTATGTTCCACCCATTAAAGCAGTTTATGCTTGAGGATATCGACCCTGCCTTCGGTGTTGATACAGGTGTTGCGATTACGTATATGGTAAACAGATTATATGAAAATCAGTGAGCATTACACTCACTGATTTTTCGTTATCCCCTTCGGGAGATTTAATATACACAAAGCCGTTACGTAATCGCGTAACGGCTTTGTTTCATTCAAAAAAATCTTGCACAAACTCAGTATTATCAATTTCGAGATATACCCCATACCCCGATATCTCGGAATATTCAACGTACCCGTTTTCGTAAAGTGTAAGAGTTACGTTTGAGAGATCGTCCAGATTTATCTTTAATGAAATACTTCGATAAACAGACACATCACTGTTATCAAGAACAAAATCACCCTCCTGAAGCTCTAAAATTAACCTTTCTTTCATGGAATCATCTGCAAGCTTCTCTCCCACTGAAAGTGAAACGGAATTCTTTTGAAGATTCAAACCCTTTTCACCGTACAGGTCGCTTCCTTTATCCAGAACAAGTCCTTTGTTAGCCTCGTAGATCTTCATTGTATTGGGATCTCCGAAATAATTATTGAACATTATTCTGAAGCTTGAGTCATAGTCATCAAGAAGATAAACGTCGCCAACCGAAGACGAAGCAAAATGATAATATCTGTACGTATCCCAATTCGTTTTACCCTTTTCAATATCGCCGTGAGTATGACCGACCGGGATTGTGCTTTTCACATGATCGATAATATGCTCTTCACTCTCGGTTACGGTCGCAGTATACCAATATATTCTGCCTTTGTATAGTATCATATCCTTTTCAAGCGGAAGATCCTCATCGCTCTGCGGCAGTAAGCCCTCCGGAATATAAATTCCGTATTCGGTTTCAATTGCTTCTCCCTTTACGGCAAGCTCTCCGTTATATCCTATATGCAAAAGCTCATCTATCTGTGCTGCACGCGGTACGTACGGAATATCTTCAAGCTTTTCGATTTCAGCATATAGCGCCGCCTTCTCCTCAAAAAGAAGATCTATATTATAGGTATATCTATATACAAAGTTGACAGACTGAACACCTGTACGTCGGTCAACACCGCAGGCCGACTCGATATCCTCCTTGGTAAGCGAGGAATTCTCCACCATATCAAGGATAGAAAACTCTTCAAGGAGATACCTCGTACCGTTACAGGTTATTTTATTATAATAGGCAACAGATCCTTCGTCGGTTTTCTCCTTCAGCAGATCCAGAACTCTGCGCTTGAAGGATCCATCCCTTTCTCTGTCTTCATATAACCTTTTTTCCTCCTTTGTAAGCGACGTTTTTCTTGCAAATATCTCGTATGCCTCTGCATCTCTTGAAAGGAGCAGATCAAGGTTCCAATAGGCGGAGCTGCTGTTGTAATATCCGGGATAGCACTCGATTATCAGCTCATCGGGAATGTTGAAGGAGTTGATGAACTCAACTATATTAAAGCCGGGGTAGCATCCGTTTTCATCCCTTATATACCAGCCCTCCTCATCACGGAGCTGTGACTTCCATTCCTCGTAAGCCTGTTCATCCACATAATCTATAAGGAGTCCCGGGATAGCGTGATATTCAATGCTGTGAATGGGACATATAGAGGACTCACCGCCGCCGATAGCACCCGGGTCATAGTATTCGTCCTGCGTGTCGGGGGTGATATCTTCACTTATGCTCTCAAGTTCTTCACTTTGAAGAATGATATCTTCATTACCGTCAAAACCTTTTTTATTATTATCTTTTTTCAAAAGGGGTATCAAGACAAAGGTTGTACAGAGCAGAAGGATACAGGCTGCGGCGATCATCACTCTCTTAACCGATACAGCCCTCTTTCTTTGGGACAGACACTCCTGACGAAGCGATTCCTTGTCGGGAATACTGCCCTCCAAGGCTCTTTTTATGATCTCCTTTCCCTTCATTTATAGTCACCTCCGTAACGTGCTTTAAGCTCCTTTATGGTACGGTAAAGCTTATTCTTAACGTAAGATTCGCTGACCGATAATTGCTCGGCAATTTCCGATATCTTAAGATCAAGCAGATAATAGAGCATAAATATTTTTGCGGTTATCTCAGAACGGGAGAGGATATACCGCCCTATCTCGTCAAGCATATCCTTGGTACAAATATCATCCTCTATATCAAAATCATCGGGAATAGAATCGATCATCTCTCTTTCGTATACATCCTCGCTGTTAAGAGATACCCCGCGTATGCGTTCCTTCAAGGTGTAATGCAGGTATACCTTGCGCTTTGCTATTTTAAGGACAAACGCCTCGGGAAAAGCAATATATTCCCCGCCCTTCCTTGTTATCACAGAATACAGCTCGGTATATATCTCCTGCATTATGTCCTCAATGTCCTGAACATGGGAGCATTTAGCAGTAACATATATAAGAGCTCCTCTGTAGGTCTTATCGTAAATCTGATTGAATATTTTTTCCCTATCCGTCATACGCTTCACCACCTTGTTCTTTAAAGTGCAGAATATGAAGAAAAAAGTTTCATTCTCTAACTAAATTAAATCATATATTCATATAAAAATCAACACTTTTATTGACTATCGCGGAATTATTCCTTATAATATATATATCAACAGATCAAAGGGGGAATATAATGAACTGTGACAGCTATATACGCACTCTTACAGATACGTTCATGATTACTGCCCTTCTTTCGGATAAAAACGGCTCGACGGTCTATAAGCTTCTTCACAGAAGGCTCGGAAACTGCATCATTCTTCGAAAAAATACAGTTCCCGTTCCTGCATACAATATTTTGAAAAGCTTTAAGCACAATAATCTGCCAGAGGTTTACGACTCTCTGCATTTTGATGACGGACAGATAGTCCTTGAGGAATATATAGACGGTATAAGCGTCGCTGAGGTTCTCGATAGCGGAAAATACACCTATCACGGAGCAAAAACTATCATAACCGAGGTATGTCTTGCAACAGAAACATTACATTCATTCGGTATAGTCCACCGTGATATAAAGCCGGAGAATATAATCGTCAGCAACGCCGGCGCTGTAAAGCTTATCGACCTAAATGCCTCCCGAATGCAGGATCCCCTGAAAACGAATGATACAAGGGTTCTCGGCACCATAGGCTATGCCTCTCCCGAGCAGATGGGGATATCACAAACCGATGCAAGAAGCGATATCTATGCCCTTGGTGTACTGCTCAATGTAATGCTGACAGGAGAGCATCCGAGCAAGACAATGGCAAAGGGCAAGGTTGGCAGAATAATTGCTAAATGTACACACATTGATCCGAACAGAAGATATGTTTCGGTCAAGGAATTAATACAGGCTTTATAAAATTTAAAGGCGAAGCAACTGCTCCGCCTTTTTTTACTATGATTATTTATATTCTTTACTCGTAACCGTCAGGTTCATGAAATACTCACCTTGCGACTCATTACTCATAAGTATTACTTCATATTTTTCATCCGACCAAGTTGAACTCTTGAAATCACTTTCAATCGTCTCCTCAACCTCAAATCCGAAAGCCTCATTATAATATACCTTTACATCCTCATAAACATCATAGGATCTTACTTTGGAGAAATAAATATTATACTGATACATTTGACCCTCTTCATTAAACAAGAACGACACCATGGGAGTAGGTATACTCAAAATACCGCTTGTCATATAGAAGCCGCACAGATCGTAGTTTGACATTGTTCCTGTCGCCATAAGCCCCATATTTTCATTATTTTCTATATCGGAAAGCGACATTACGACCGAAGATATTTCATCATAGCTCATTCCCGCCTTCAATTCACCGGGGAATCTGTCATAAAAGGATTTATATGAGACAAACTCGTTAAGTAAAGCTTCTGTTGCAGTTTCATCTTCGCCTTGAGCAATAATGAGAATTGCATAACCGTTAGCTATACGAAGCATCACTTTAGAATGAAGGGTGTAGCCATATGGAGAAATTGTATCGGTAGTTTGAAACTCATAGCTTTTTCCACACAACTCATAAGTGCCCTTATCGTACTCAGTATAAGTAACATCATTCCTGATATAATATTCGATATCATCTGCCACAAGCTCTGCTAAAAGTACATCAGCTGTAGTACCTGTTTCGACCTTCTGTACGTATACTGCTATTTTGTCCTTCCCTTTTTCGTATTCTGAATAATAATCCATTAATGTTTTTCTGGAGTCATCATCTGTTGCTTCATTCAGCAACCTATCATCTTCGGGAGACGATATCAAATCACTACGGGGAACATATATCAAGTCTACCCATTCATTCTTAAATTCACTTTCGGTATATGTACCGTAATCGATTATTTGATCCGGCTCTTTTTCTTCTATATCCTCTACTATATTCTCAGTTTCCTTTTTGTCACTTACCTTTTCGCTATCCGAAGCGTTAGTATTATTTTCAGCCTTTTCTTCATTCTTTATCGAACTGTTATCAGTGCTTGTTTTGGAACAAGCGGCAAGAACGAAAATACATATAGTTAAACATAGTAATATAACTAATATTCTTTTCATTTTGATTTCAACCTCTTTCATAATACTAATTCTTTTGTTATTTTTACAATTCCATTTTAAAACTTATATTGGATAATCTTACGGTTAATTGTTATTTTGATCAATTATTAATAGGAGTCCAAAAATTGCTCTCTGTAAAACCAAGTATTCTGCCATTGGTTACAGTATACACATATTCCGAACCGCTTACTTTGGTATGAATTATATAACCACCTCTGACAAAAACAGGCTCTGCACTTACCGACATATGCATATCATCAATGATTTCTTCTGTAGAATACCTGATATCGTACATTTCCAAAGAATTATTAATCGAGGTAACGATACGTTCGAAAGTTTCATCGCTGCTTGCTGTATTATTCAACTCCGCTATAGACACACTGACACTTACTGATACAAGATTCTGATCGGCATCATTAACATAATAATCAAAATCAACAAGATCTGTAGATGCTTTTATGTGTTCTAAGCTAATATCCCCGATTTTCACAAAATCGGGTAAGGATATATTACTTTCGGTATCTATAACAACATTTCCATATTTGTTCCCTTCGGGGTCTACCCCGAAATTATTAATACTCTTTAATGATGAAAGATTATCATAACTGTTTGTATAACTCATTATACCTGAGGTTTTATATGAATTACCGTTGACCTCAAATACGCACACATAATAATTCTCTCTTAAAAACACTCCAAAGCTGTTTTGTGCAGATATATCAAGATGTACTATTGCTCTGCCGTAATTGTCACGTTCTAATATCTCTGAAGAATTGACGACAGCAGAATCGGGCGACTTAAGTATATCAAAAATATGAGAGGTTGCAGCACTTTTTATATCGTCTGTCGTTGCAGTCTTACCAGGTATATTATTTGCCCCCGTAACAGTTGAATTATAGCTATTCTGAAAATCAGAAAGAAGCTTTATTTTAATTATATTATCAACAATACTAAAGTTTCCCGCTTCCCCGTCAAAAGAATAGATCGATGATTCAGAGGGTGATGTATTGTAAGTATATCCGTTAACACTGATTTCGAGATTATCATCATCGTTCAATTTTACAGTATATTTATAATTATCTTCAGATAATACTTCTTCTGTGTACCCCGATCTGTCAATCTTTCGAACTATACACTCATTGGTATTAACGAATTCATATTCACAGTCAACACCATCTCCATAGTGATCTATATCAAGATATACTTCACCTACTAATGCGAGTTTATAATCCTTAATCTCTAAATTATTAATAATATATATTGCCGATATTGGTATCATGAAAAGAAGAATGTGCACCAACAAAACGATCATAACGGAAACAAAGGATAGCTTTCCTTTTACTGGTGCTTTCCCCTGTACTTGTTCAGTTATATCATCAAGTACAATCTCCGCATTCTCTGTATCTGCTTCATCAACAGTTTTCTCCTCTGTTACAGAAAGTTTTGAACTCTTCTTGTAAAAAATGAAGGCAGCTGCCAGCTCAATCGCACCTACCCCGAGAGCGCAAAAGAACACAATTCCGAAAGTTTCAACTAAACAAAAACCAAAAATTAAATCTATAACACCAAATATAAATGATGATGCAAAAATAAATTTAAATAAACGCTCTTTGTTACTTTGTTCATTCATTGTTTTTCACTCCCCGCTTTTTATCACTCAACCCTGAGAGTTGACTTTAATGCTTCAAGATTTTCGCTGTAATCATAATCACCCGGCATAAGATTGGTCTGTCCTAGCCACATTGCACTGCTGTTGCTTATAACTATAGCGATCGAAGATGCCCAATGATCATCACCAACATAATCATCCGAATGGCACTTCACGGCAACTATGCTTTTTTCGTCATTGGAATAAATGATTTCTGAGGACATTTCATCGGCTACTATGCCCCACTCATCATAAAACTTTTTCTTTGCGCTAACCTCTGCCTCTGCAATAATATCATCCTCGCTTGCACCTAATACAGATTGCTTCATTGTCTTTAAGGTCGAGCAGCTCATAAATGTAAGACCGCAGATAAGAAAGGATAAAACAAATGCAATAATTTTTCTCATAACAAAAATCTCCTTAATATATTGGATATTAATAATTATAGCACGAATAATGCTTACAGTCAATATATAATTCTTACAGTAGGTTCATAAATTATCAAAAATACAGTAAAATATATATAACTATATGAGAATAGGTGTTATTATGAAGCAGATAGATTACAAGGCTCTCGGCGCAAGAATACGCGAGGCACGAAAGAAAAATAATATAACTCAGGAAAAATTAGGCGAGATATGCTCCCTCTCCACCGCCCATATCGGTCATATTGAGAGAGGTACCCGTATTCCATCCCTTGAAACTATCGTAAAAATATCAAGTGAGCTCGGCGTAAGTACCGACTATCTTCTGATAGATTCTGCGGCAAATACCGACAACATTCTCTATGCCCTCTCCAGACAGATAGAGGGTAAGGATGAAACGAAGATTAAAAGCTTTATATCCGCAGTTAAAGCCCTTGCGGATAACATAGACAATCTTTAAAGTATATTATAATTTAATATAAACCGAATGTCCTATGCTGTCAGCTTAGTTTTTACAATTTCGGCGAATTGCTGATTATTGTCATTCTGTGTTGACCAAGGACATTTTTTGTGTTAAAATGTTGTTATCACATTAAAAGGAGCCTATAATGATCAAAAAGGATACCTCCGAAATGCTCGCTGAATTGCAGAGTTGCTCCGATTTTAAGAGCTTTCATGAAAGCAATCGGGACATAATGATACAAAAGAGCTTAAGCGAGCTTCTCTCCGAGCTTATAGAAATACACGGCATTAAAAAGGCGGATGCCATAAAGCGCGCCGAGATCAATGAGATATATGCCTATCAGATATTCTCGGGTAAGAGAGTTCCCGAAAAGAAAAAGCTTTTGAATCTTTGCATCGGTATGGAATTAAGCTTTGAGGAGATACAGAGTCTTCTCAAGGTCAGCGGATATGCACCTCTATATGCAAAGAACAGCTTCGATTGTATAATAATCTACGGAATATGCAAAAAAATGACGGTAGCTGAGATCAATTATTTGCTCTATGACTACGGAGAGGAAACACTGTCATAACAATCAAATTCTTACAATTAGGATAATAAAATGAAAAGATGCCCGTTTTGTAATGCCGAGCTTCAGGAGAATGCAAGTTTTTGTCTCTACTGTATGCGTCCTCTTGAATGTAAGGAAAATATCACACCGAAAAGACCGATAAATATAAAATTGATACTAATACTCATTCTGACAGTCGCAATACTCATCTCTGTCCTGCTTATAGTTCTGCTTGTACAGCCTGATAAAAACGACTCGGAAGCACAGACACAAATAAGAGATAAGCAAACAAAAAAGCTTAAAGAAAAAGAAGAAACAACGCAAACAAGCAGAGACCCTGAAACCGAAAAGGAGAATGACCCCGCCTACAGCGATTTTAATTCCGGCGGCAGAAGTGAGATACTGGCGGTCTATGAGGATTTTAAAATTCTTGCCTCGGTCACGTCACACCAAACCGATTGCGGAGATATTTTTAATCCAAATGATTTCCTATGGACACATACCGTCACAGATGAAGATGGGGACACATGGGAAATCTATACCACCGACTGTGCCCTTGAGGACGTAGTCATCCGCGTGGCATTCTGCGAGGGAGATCTCGAGATAGTGACTACAATATGTAATTTGACCGAGGACAATTACGAGGATGGCTTGAAGATAGCTGAAGCTTGTATCTTTGCCGCCTATAACTGCAGCTACGTTGAGATCAAGGATGCTCTGCGTAACGATACCATCTATCCGAGAAAGGAGATCACCTACGAAGAAAGCCTTTTCGGAGAAGGTCTGCTCCCCGAGCCTGTCCCCTACAGAATCGATGATGATACTCAAATGACTATCCGGTATACCTACACGGGAATGGAGACCACCTCAAAGACAGAAACTCATTATATGGTAATGGAGCAAAGAGAGCGAGAGTATAAGGGTAAGACATATTTCGATCTGGCTTTCCTACATACGTTTGAATAATAAAACGCTGTCAAGTGCAGCGTTTTTTTGTTAACCTCTTTTATTTTTAAAATATATATGTTATAATAATATGATTAAACTGTTTTCTAAAGAATTATTGGCATTATATCTTTACGGGGAGGTAATAAAATGGCAGAAGAAAGAAGATTTAAGCTTGTTTCACCCTACAAGCCAACGGGTGACCAGCCGCAAGCTATTGACAAGCTCTCGGCGGGTGTAGAAGCAGGGCTAAAGAAACAAACACTGCTTGGTGTAACAGGATCGGGTAAGACCTTTACCATGGCGAATATAATTGCAAATGCCAACAAGCCTACCCTTGTTTTAGCTCATAACAAGACTTTGGCAGCACAGCTCTGCTCCGAATTTAAAGAATTTTTCCCGGATAATGCGGTAGAATACTTTGTTTCCTACTATGACTACTATCAGCCTGAAGCATATATCCCCGGCAAGGATACCTATATCGAGAAGGACTCCTCTGTTAATGACGAGATAGACAAGCTCCGTCACAGCGCCACCTCTGCCCTTTTTGAAAGAAGGGACGTTATTGTAGTATCCTCGGTTTCCTGCATATATACTCTTGGTGATCCTAACGAATATAACAGTATGCTCATAGGCTTAAGGGTAGGCGGAATTATGGACCGTGACGAGTTTATCCGCCGCCTTATCGCCATAAACTACGACCGTAATGACATCAACTTCACCCGTAATAAATTCCGTGTTCGCGGTGATGTGGTTGAGGTCTTCCCTGCCTCGGGAGATAACGAGGGTATACGAGTTGAATTTTTTGACGATGAAATAACCCGAATTTCCGAATTTAATCTTGTTACGGGAAAGGTTGCCCGTGACGTTTCCTATATCTGCATATTCCCCGCAACTCACTATGCGGTTTCCCCTGAGCGCCGTGAACAGGCTCTTGAAGAAATTGAGCGAGAAATGGAAGAGAGAGTGGAATACTTCAAATCTCAGAACAAGCTTATAGAGGCTCAGAGAATTGAAGAAAGAACCCTCTATGATCTTGAGATGATGCGTGAGATAGGTTACTGCTCGGGAGTTGAGAACTATTCCCGTGTGCTTGCAGGCAGAGAACCGGACTCGGTTCCCTATACCCTGCTTGACTATTTTCCAAAGGACTTCCTGCTCTTCGTGGATGAGAGCCATGTTACTCTGCCCCAGGTAAGAGGTATGAGCGGCGGAGACAGAGCAAGAAAGGAAAATCTGGTGGAATACGGTTTCCGTCTCCCCTCTGCCTATGACAACCGTCCCCTTGTGTTTGAAGAATTTGAGGATAAATTAAACCAAACCATATATGTAAGTGCTACCCCCGGTCCCTATGAAAAGGAGACTACCGAGCAGACCGTTGAGCAGATAATCCGTCCCACAGGACTTCTGGACCCTGAGGTTGAGGTAAGAGGTGTGGAGGATCAAATAGACGATCTTATCTCCGAGATAAGAATCAGAACCGAAAGAGGTGAACGAGTTCTTGTTACCACCCTTACAAAGAAGATGGCGGAGGATTTAACCGAATTTCTCGAGCTTAATCTTATCAAGGTTAAATATATACATCACAATGTTGAAACAATGGAGCGTACCGAGATCATCCGTGATCTTCGTCTTGGTAACTTTGATGTTCTTGTGGGAATCAATCTCCTTCGTGAAGGTCTTGATATCCCCGAGGTCTCTCTTGTTGCTATACTTGATGCAGATAAGGAAGGTCTGCTGCGCAGCGAGACCGCCCTTATTCAGACCATAGGTCGTGCCGCACGAAACGTCAACGGTAAGGTTATCATGTATGCAGAGAAGATAACCAAGGCAATGCAGACCGCTATTGATGAAACAAATCGCCGCCGTTCGATCCAGGAGGCATATAACCGTGAGCACGGTATTGAGCCCAAGAGTGTACAGAAAGCGGTTCGTGATCTTATCGACCTTGGTGCAAAGGACGACAAGAAGAAAAAGAAGATGCCTGAGCGCAAGCTCTCCGAAAAACAGAAGGCCGCTATGATAGAACAGCTTAACACCGAAATGCGCGAAGCTGCCGCCGCTCTTGAATTTGAAAAGGCTGCTATCATCCGTGATCAGATAAATGCGTTGAAAGAACAGTAATATAAAAGACAAGCAGAGAATTTTTTCAAATTCTCTGCTTTTGTTATTATTCAAGATTGATCCACAAAGCGGGACGAACAGCGTTGTCACTGTTGCTAACAATGAGACCACTATCGCTGACGCCACCATCAGTGTACACATATGAGGCATCGTAGGTATCGCCGGGGGAACGAATCCACCAACAACAGTTGCCATTGTCGCTATTTACATACGCTCCATTGGCATCTGCATAATCTGTTGGCGTACACTCTCTTTCTTCATCCGAATCGAAATATTCTTCTGCTTCGTCTATGCTAAGTAAGAATATCTTATCGCTTGTATCCTTTCCGCCCTCGGTTCCGTATACTGCATTATCATCGTTTACTACGTATGTGCTTTCTATCTGTGTTTTTTCGCTTTCACTAAATGCAGCATTATAGAAATCATTATTCAGCCATTCTCTGAGGGTACATTTTTCCCAAGTTACAGATGTGTCTTCTTCGTTATAGGGCTGACAGTCAAGGGCATACTTGCTTGTTACAAGGGCTTTGCCGTCCTCCTTTGCAAGTACTATCCATTTGATTGCTTCCTTGCCGTTTGAAGTATCGTTGTCCTGCTCGTATGCTCCGAAGGTTATTGTTTCTGCTCCATATACGGCGGTAGGAGAATCAGGGATGAAGGTTACATCCGAAGGAACATCATGGTCTTGTCCTATAGCTATTCCCGTTTCCGGTGCAGACATAACCGTAGTGCCCATCGGTCTTTTTTTCACAGCTCCGTCATCATCGTTTTTGTCGTTAAAGATTCCTGCAAATGATATCGATAATACAATTAAAGCCAATAATGCTATTACAACAATTAACGCTGTTATTCCTTCCCTTTTTTTCTTCTTGTCGTAAGCTTCAATTTCCTGTTTATCCGTTTCTGCATTATGTACCGTATTCGGAACCACAGCGGGCTTATGGGAAACTGCTACCGTCTCATCTATCTTCGGCTTTGATTCAGGCTTTCTTGCCACCGCCACGGTTTCGTCTATTGAAGGCTTATTCGCAACAGGCTTTGGAGGAATGACCTTTGCCGCTTTCGGTATATCTTTATAATTTAAAAGCGCATTTTTAAAGGCTGTCGCTGTCATGAATCTCCTTGAGGGATCATAGGCGCAGGCGGTGAGAATAATATCGGAAAGAACAAGAGAAGCGTTACAAGGCGCAGATAAAGGCTCACCTGCTAATCTTCTGTCATTGGCGTTCTTACGGTCATTATAGCTTATATCAGTTTTATGTGGATCAACAAAGGGTGGACGGTTATTGTTGAGAAGCGAATACATTACAAGACCGAGGGAATAGATATCAACGGTATTGTCATAACGCTGTCCGCGTGCAACCTCGGGTGCCATATAACTGAATGTACCCTTAGAGGACACAGCGCCTGTAGTCTTTTCCAGCTCCTTTGCTATACCGAAGTCACCCAACTTAAAGCTGCCGTATTTATCAACAAAAATATTCGCCGGTTTAATGTCACGGTGTATAATATTTTCCTTTTGACAGATTTCAAGAGCAGTTGCGATGTCAATACCTAATTTAACAATCTCTTCCTCGGTGGGAGTATGTTTTTTAAGATAATCCTTAAATGAAGTCAGAAGCTCCATACGGATAAAGATATCCCAGCCTATGGTATTTTGCTTCTCTGCTATCTTAAACTGCTCAACGCCTACAATATTGGGCGCACCCTTGAGAGCGTGCATGAGCTTAATTTCATTTACGAAATCATCTGCTATTCCCTTAAAATAGCTCTTACTCTCACTCTCGGTCATACCCTCCGATTCAAGAGCATCAAGCTCCGCCTTTGATGATGGAATACTAAGAACCTTGATAGCGGAATATACCGGGAAGCCCGCTTCCTCGTCTACCGCCTTATATACCTTTCCAAATGCACCCTCGCCAAGCTCGGATTCTATCCTCCACTCGGGCCAGAATTCATTAAGTCTTTCTATGCCCATGCCATTCTCCGTATTTTTCGTATTTTTTTCATTATATCATAAGATATACCAAATTGCAAGGTTACGATAAATTATAGTTTGGCGAACAGTTTACTGTTTACGTATAGCCTTCCCCAGCGGGGAAGGTGTCATTTGAAATAATTACTAAACTCGTTTGGTAATTATTTCAAATGACGGATGAGGAGAACGTAAAGCCACATTGAATAATTGATTGTAATATTTAAAGGGTACAATTACAAATTTAATAGTTTACTCTTTAATTAATACGATAGAAAACCTTATCTATCTTAAACGC
>SVTI01000092.1 GCA_015063855.1 Oscillospiraceae bacterium | reverse complement strand
TGTTGTCTGAGCAACAAATACTATATCACATCTGCCGCAGTATTCACCTGCAGTAAGACCTGTCTCGGTACAGGTAGGAGCCTTACCTTCAATAACCTTAATGTCATGACCGAGTGCATCCACCACATCTGCAATGTAGCTGTCACCGCATCCTGAACAGGTATATGTGGTATAACCGCCATCTGTACATGTAGCTTCCTTAACCTCAGGAACGTAGTTATGGTCATCTGCGGGAATAACGATCGTATCTCTGGAGAGAACGGCATTACATACGGTACAGTAAGTAACAACATCGTAGGAGCCGTCGTTTGCACAATCGGATTCTACCCTGTTCTCTTCTCTTGTTGCTTCAACATGTCCCTTTGCAGGAACAACGTCTGTTGTATAGCTATCACCGCATGCGGAGCAGGTATACGTGGTATAACCGCCTGCAGTACAGGTAGCCGATGTAACTGTTTTGATATAGCTGTGACCCTTAGCGGGGATAACAGTAGCTACGGAAAGTGTTTCAGAACATACAGAGCAATAGCTGGATGCTGTCTTACCGTTCTGTGTACAGGTAGCCTCGGTACCGGGAACATTAACAACGACATGGCCCTTTGCTGGAATAGTTATAATCTCATAAGAAATTGTAACACCGCAAACATCACAGGTAACAAGGGACTCATAGGAGCCGGACTCGGTACATGTAGGAGCATGTTCGTTGAATTTCTGCTCATAGGGGGTATGGTCCTTTGCAGTTCCTTCAATAGGATTCTCTACATACTCACCACACTTTGTACACTGATACACACCGATAATATCCTCTGAACAGTCATCCTGAGGATACTGACCTACAAGAACGGAGAAATCATGTCCTGTAGCAGAACCTGCATCGGTTCTGGTATCTGTTACGTTACATCTGATACATCTTGCGGTCTCTGTACCGTCAGCAGTACAGGTAGCATCTCCGTTTGAATAGTAGTTATCAAACTTATGACCGAGCTTGGATCCGGTATCCGCAACTGTATCGGAGGTACCGCATCCGTTAGCGCAGTAAGCAGTCTTTGTACCGTCAGCAGTACAGGTTGCGTCACCGTTGCTTACATAATTATTATAGTTGTGTCCGAGTGCAGGAATAGACTGTGTATAGCTGTCTCCGCAAGAACACTTGAAGGTCTTAACACCTGCAGCGGTACATGTAGCCGCCTTGGTTACGGAAGAGGTATAGCTGTGAGTATGACCGTAGCTTCCGTCAGCCCACTGTGCGTAGAGAGTAATAGGATCGGAATTGGATCTCTGTCCACCGAGGTTAGTACCGGGAGAAACCGAGATACCACTTCCGTCAGGCTTTGTATTCCAGCCGGTGAAATATGTACCTGACTTTGTGAAGGAACAATTATCTACATAGTAGGACTGGTAATAGTGAAGAGGATCCCAGTCCCATTCAAGATATTCGCTGTACTCTGTACCCGAACCACCGTTTGTCTTATAGGTTACAGAGGGCTCCCATATAGCATAGAACTCTACTGCAGTATGGCCGTTGGCCGCTGTGGCGGTATGGAAAGCCGACCAGGGCATCTTGTGTCCTGTGGGGGGGATGGTGAGATTCTGAGCTGTTGTCTCTGTGGTGAAGAAGCTCATATCTGCATTAAGAAGTCCGTAGAACTCTGCACCGCTTGACATATTAACTCTGCGGCAGCCTGCCTTGGTAGGCGCATAGGCACCAACGGGCATATCAAAGTTACCGTAAAGAGTCATGGGATTCTGATAGTTTGTATTGTCGCTGTCGCAAACATACTTTAAGAAGATAGAATTACCTGTTGCAGGGAAAATACCGCCATCGGCATTATACTGAATGTTATAACCCCAGATAGCATAAAGGGTAACATCTGCATCTACGTTATAGATATCGCGGTAGGATGTACCGATACCCTTACCGGTGGTGGAATCATACTTGGTGTTCCATTCTATAAGAACTCTCTGTGCGCCGTAGCCCTCGGCACCCGTTCCGGGATAGAGGCCGTACTGACTCTTGATATAATCCTTATTGGTAAGGAGAGTAAGATCCTGACCGCGAACCTTAGTCAAGGTTACACCGTTACCAAGACCACCCAAACCGGACTTGAGAGTTACCGAATAGGTTGTGGCATTGGGGTCAGCCTGTTCCCAAACTGCTGTAAATGTGTGGATAGTGGTTTCAGGAGCTGCAGGGAAGCTGTCGCCACTGAACTCAAGTCCGTCAAGGCTTGTATACGTCTTATTGTTGTAAGCGCACTTGAAGCCCTTAAGAATATATCCGGGCTTGGTTGTGGTTGAAAAGAGTGCCTCGATTATGGAATCATAACCTGAAGCTGAGGAGAACACAACCGAAAAGTTGTTTACGTCATCGGCCCAGAAATAATAGGTGAGCATTGTCTGGGATGCGGAGGTAGAACCGCCATCCAGATCAAACATGACGTAATTTGTGGTTACCGATGTTCCTGCATGAGAAACAAAGGGTACTGCCAATGAAATAAGCATTGTCAGTGTTAAGAATACTGATAAAAATACCTTTTTCATAGTAATCCTTTCTTAGATAATTTATTTTCGGGTATACTAACAGCACAAGTATAATACTTCATTATTAAATATTACTAAGCATAATAATAAATTTCTTGTAAACTTTTATATTTTTCGACAAAAAACGGACGTGAACAGAGAAGTTTCTATATATTAAAAGGACTGTATTCACAGTCCTTTTAATATATCAGTTCCAGTTAGCAGGAGATACATAAACATTAAAGCTGGGATCTCCGTTCTCGGTAAACCGAATATCACGTTCCATAATATCATTATAAAGCTTCTCGCTGTCTGCCATGTAAGCAAGCTTTTCTTTCTCGGTACCATTTGTATACTTGGAGCTATAGAGAACACACTGTCTTAAGTATCTCCAAGACATATTGGTAATAAACAATCTGTCCTTTTGTTCTTCTGTCTCTGCTTTAGCCATGGCATCTGCCCAATACGCATCGAACTCATCTATATGAGCCGCAACCTCTTCGAAATCATAATATCCGGTAACATCGGTATGGAAGCCGTGACACTTGGTGTTGCCAAGCTCTGTTATCTCATCAATATAGCTTCTAACAAACTTCCAGCCTTCACCGTAGAATAATTCAAGGAAGTGATCCATCAGATAATAGTATTCTTCCTCACTCATATAGGGATCACGGTACAATCTATTAAAGAGAAATCCTCGAAGCTCACAGAAAGTTGCCTGCTGTCCGTCCATACTGTTAAGGAATACACCTTCAACACCGTTATCGGCTAAAAATTTAGTATTCTGTCTTATGGAATCAAGATCCGGGAAGGGTGTCATAGCATCAGTGAACGCACCTGTATGCTCCCAAAGATACATATGAGCGGTTATGTCTCCCCACTTTTTTATAGTCTCAGAAGCCTCATTATTAAATTTACAGCTTGTGTCCGAATATTCGTGGGCGGGACAAAGATGCAAAGTATTATAATAAAGAATCATGTTATCATGAAGCACTAAATCCCTGGGAGGATCTATACTCCAATTATATGCCCAGGTAGCAAATTTTACATTAGGATATTCTTTCTCAAAGGTCTCACAAATTTCATTACAAAGAAGAATAAGAACAGCACTTCTGCCATGTGCACGATAAATCGACATACAATCTTTACACTTACAATAAAATTGGCTGTCATTCTGAACAAGGCCGACCAGATTTAAGGTAGACTTCTTTTCCAAAAGCTCACTTATATTGTCTTTAAGCGACTGAATATTTTCAGGGTCTGAAAGGCAGGGTGTGTCCCATGTGTTCTCGTATGTATACTTCCATGCACCGGTCATAAGATTACCGAGCTGATGAGGAAGTCCGCAACCCCATTCGCTGTAATAGTTTCCACTGCCACAACTGCCGATATTGCTTTCGTCATGAATATAAAAGGATCTGGATTCCATATAAGGACCGTCAATATATTCATATCCGTCTTCAAAGGAAATAATGGGATCGGGCTCGGCAATAATACCACCGTTATCAAAATAGAAGCTTAAGCCGAATTCCTTCTCAAGGAAATAGAATACTGCATTTTCGGAACCATTAATGTTATATGTTGTTCTGGAACCGTCATCCTGTTCGGAATCACTGTCTATACCGGCAAGCACAAGATAGTTACCCTGAACACTGCAAAGAAAGTCTGTATCATCCTCAAAGCCTGCTCTGTCGATGGTTACTATGCCCTGTGCTTCACGGTTTGTTTCACCTACAAGGATCTCATATTCTCCGACAGGTGATTCATCGGTTACTACGGGAAGCTTTATGCCGATACTCATTTCAATGTATGTAGAAAGAGCATCTGCTGCTTCTTCTACAAAATCAAGACAATTTGAAGGACGAACTATTGTATAAAGTGAAATATCATTTCCATTGATCTCATAAACGGGTTCAATATACAAGAAGTTGGAAAGCATCTGTGCACATTCACTTCTTGCCGCAGTGTTCTGAGGATTGAGGTAAAGTGTGCCCTTTACGTCAGCTCCCTTTACTACTCCATTGGCTACTGCCCATTCAACACCGCCCTTTGCCCATTCGGAAACCTTATCACCGTCGGCAAAGGAATCAAAATCTGCAGTTGCATCAATATCCATTCCCTTATACTCTGCATATCTTCTGAGCATGGTTGCAAGCTGTTCACGGGAGATAAGAGTATCGGGAGCGAATTTTCCGCCGCCTACACCTGTGGTTATTCCCTTTTGATTAGCCCATTCTACGGCAGAAGCATACCACGCGGTAGCCTTAACGTCCTTAAAGGAGCTTCCCTGATAATCTGCCTTATTATAACCATCGGCATTCGCAAGAACCTGCGCAAGCATTGCTCTTGACATCTTCATGCTCGGTGTAAAGGTAGTATTCGACGTGCCGTTAAAGAGCTCATTTTCGTTACAGATACGAACTGCATCATAGTACCATGCATCGCTCTTTACATCTTTAAAGGGATTTTCATCCCACCATTTTGCACTTGCAGTTATTGATAATGCAGCAATCAACATTACTGCAAATACAAGAGTGATAAGTAAACGCTTTTTCATTATATAGTTCTCCTAACAAATAAATCAGATAGTTCTGTTCTTTTTCTTGAAAAAGACAACAGCTATAGCAGAAATAATAAGAGTGCCAACAGCAATAGCTAATGTCATATCCAAGGTCTGAGGAGCTCCACTGCCTGTAGAAGAGGAGGTTCCTTGGGACTTAGTAGTAGCTTTATCATTTTTACCGGAAGCGGTTGAAGATACCATGGGATTAGTTTCAGAAGTAAGATCACCGGTGATAAAATTATCGGTATCATCAGGAAGCACTTCGGTACCCTTACTGGAATCAACAGGAGCATCAACTTCTATTTCGTCATTTTCTTCTATCGTCATAAATATGCCGTGTGCCTGCAATTTCCAAGGAGTCGCAAGAATACCGGGCGTACCATCGGGAAGCACGGTTGCGATAGTAATATATCTGGAATATGTAATTCTCGACTCAGCCTCGGGATCGTAACGACGGTCATAATATATCATGGCGGCACTGATTTCATTGCCCTCCTTAAGAATATCCTCGGTGGTCACTTGAGTCATCCCGAAAGACATATCGTTAAGATCCTTACATATAGTTTCCCAGGGAATCGATACCTCGAAAAGCCAACCTGTATCTGTTACGGCACCTGCACCTGAGCAAACATCTGAGATTTCACCGTCATTGATATGGGAACGGTATACTCTCACCTTGCCGCCTTCAAACAGACCAATACCATACCATATAGCAGGATCGTTACCGAAGCCTTCATTTAGAAGTGCCTTTAACGGATCTATACTGAGAACAAACACATCTCCGTCCCAACCGGGAATATTTCCCAACGAATCACCGTCTATCCAGTCAAAGTCCTCACAGAGAGAATATTCTTCAATATTAATTATAGACGCAATATAGAGATTATTTTCATCGTATGCACGGTAGAGCTCACCGCTGATAGTAACGTCTTCGCCGCCCCATCCGCCGTCGGTGTTAGCTTTGTCTATTACCTGCATTCCTGACCAGCCCTCGTCCGAATTAATAGTTCCGTCAATTACGGGAGTACCATAGGGCAGAGCTATACTTCCGATTCCCTCTTTAAAATCCTCTTCCCATGTAGGTTCATATGCAGAAACAGGAAGAAAAACCGAAAGAAGAGTGATCGTACACATCAAAATAACAATCAATTTTTTCATAATTTACCTTCTATCAAATACGGACAATCAAGCATTTATATTCAAGAAAACGCTTGATCATTGCGATATTTATTACCATCTGTTAGGAGGAAGCGTCATATCGAGGTTCTCAAGAAGATTAAGAGTTCCCTCTGTCCAATGCAGACGGTAATCGAGAATACAGTCAAGCAGATACTGATTCTGTGCTACATATTCCGCGCGCTGTGCTTCACTTCCGTTTTCATAGAGACTTTCGTAGGTAGCGCACTGACGAAGGTATATCCAGGAGGTCTCATGAACCAGGAGGCGAGTGAGTGCATCGCCCTCTGCAACTGCCTTTGCATTCTCCCAAAGTGTATCAACATAATCAGCTACCTCGCATACCTCTGCAAAGTCATAGTGACCGCTGGGCGGTGCATGGAAGGAGTGGTCCTTACTGTTACCAAGCTCGGAGATGATATCGATGTATTCACGGATATATTTCCAACCATCGCCGTAGTTTGCCTTAAGGCAGGCATCGAGTCTGTAGTAGAACTCCTCCTGAGACATGAAGGGATCCATATAAATCATGGAGAGCATATAGGCTCTTATATTACCGAGATCTGCGTGTACTTCGGGGGACTCGCCGTTAGGAAGATCCTCACCGTAGAATACAGAGTTCATAAGGATCTCTCTTGCGTTAGCTTCCGCAAAGAAGCGAACATTTGTAAGAAGAGAATCCCAGTCGGGCTGAGGTGTCATGAAGTAGATAAATCCACCCGAATGATCCCATACAACTATCTCACCTGTAGCAATATCATCCCAGCCGGTAACATATTCGGCAACATTCTTGTTTATTGAACAATTCATATCCTCATAGGCATGTCCGCTGCAATTTGCTACCGTATAAAACTCTACCATAATATTATCATGCAGGGTAATTCCTACAGGAGGCGCCTGACAAACACCGTAAGCACCGATCTGGAACTTAACCTCGGGATATTCATCCTCCACCGCTTCACATATTGCATTGACAAAAAGTGCAAGAGTTGCAGACTTTGCCTTATACTGGCGCATCACCGCTCTGCAATTATCACAAAGACATATACTTGGAGTATCGTTGATACCGATACCTATAACGCTTACCTGTCTATACTTGTCATTTGAAAGAATCTTTCTGACATTTTCAATAACCGTTGCAAGATTCTCCTCGTCTGTCATACAGGGGGTCTGTACATGGAAAAGATCTTCGTTTCCGAAATCGAGCGACAACCACTCGCTGATGTTACCACCCTTGCTCTTGGAATAACCGCCTGTTCCGTTAACAGAGCCCTGCATATAGAAGGTACGCATTCTGTACCAGGTCATATCCTCAAAATAATATCCGTCCTCAAGGGAAATAACGGGATCGGGCTCGCAGAATACAAAGTCATCATCATATACACCGCTGTATTCATAGAAGCCCAACTCGTTCATACAGAAATTGAAAACAGCATTACGTGTACCTGCAATGTTTTTTCCGCTTCTGTCATCATAGTTACCGTAATCGGAATCGATACCTGTAATAACAAGTCGGTTACCCTGAACAGACCATATATATGTCTGATCATCCTTAAAGGAGGCACGGTCTACAGTCACAAGACCTGCATCCTCACGTGCGGTTCTGCCCACAAGGATTTCATAGTCATATATTTCGGTATCATTAACTATGGGAAGCTCTATTCCGAGGGAAGCCTTGATTGCCGCCTGAAGATACTCTGCGGATTCAATGGTAAAGCCCTCGCTACCCTCTTCATTTTCATTATAAACAATCTTATAGAGAGAAATATCATTTCCGTTTATTTCGTAACGGGGCTCAATATAAAGGAAATTGGAGAGCATCTGTGCACATTCGCTTCTTGCCGCATTATTCTGAGGATTGAGGTAAAGCGTGCCCTTAACGTCAGCTCCCTTTATAACACCCTTTTCTACAGCCCATTCTACGCCCTGCTTTGCCCACTCGGAAACCTTGTCCGCATCTGCAAAGCCCTCAAAGGAGGCGTTC
>SVTI01000091.1 GCA_015063855.1 Oscillospiraceae bacterium | reverse complement strand
TACCGGGGATATAGGTTGTTGCCTCCATGCCGTTGGTAAGTCTTACTCTGGCGATCTTACGAAGAGCAGAGTTAGGCTTCTTAGGGCTTGTGGTTGTTACCTTTGTGCATACACCGCGCTTCTGGGGCGCGCTCTGATCAGTAGGCTTGTTTGTAAGGCTGTTGAAGCCCTTCTGAAGTACAGGAGCCTTAGACTTGTAGGTCTTGTCCTGACGGCCGTATCTGACTAACTGGTTAAAGGTAGGCATGCTACAACTCCTTTCTTGATTATTTATAAATTATTGCGTGCGAAAAGCTATGTGCATTTCGACACAAGATAGATTATAACACCTATGCAATATAATTGTCAAGAGAAATCTTCGTTATACAAAGTTTTTTTACATTTGTATAATTATGAGGTAAAATTTGATAGGAATCCGCCGTATTTTGTACTCACATGTATTGACAGAACGCATAATCAGTATTATACTTTTATTTAAGAATTAATAATACGGAGGACATTATGAAACGTCTGTTCAACTGTAAAAATCTCGTCATTATAGCATTATCCTTTATTTTTTTAGTAATGCTCTTTTGCAATATATTCACTGCCAAGCTGGCAGACGATTATAATTACCATTTCAGTTGGGTAGACGATTCCCGCATCGACAGCATTTTTGATATTTTCCCTTCTCTTGCCGCTCACGCCGAAAGAACAAACGGACGTGTTGTAGCCCATTTCTTCGTCCAATTATTCGAAATGCTGCCCAAAATGATATTCAATGTCATAAATTCAGCCTTTTTCGTTGCACTGATATATTTAATCACACGTATCGCATCAGATAAAAAGCTTAATTCCAAGCTCATTTTCGCTGTTTTCGGTGCACTTTGGATATTCACACCCGCCTTCGGTCAGGTTTATCTGTGGCTCGACGGCGCATGTAATTATCTTTGGGCGGCACTTTTCGGTCTTATCTATCTTCTTCCTTTTATCCGCGAATTTCTCTATGATAAACCCGTAAACAAGCTGTGGCTTAAAATTGCCATAGTGGTATACGCTCTTCCGATCGGTGCCTTCTCGGAAAACGGATCCGCAGCTATCATATTTATTTCTGTGGTGCTCCAGCTTCTTATCAAGTTCTACAAACACAAGAAATTCACGATATGGGGAATTTTGAGCGTTATCAGTGCCTGCATCGGTTTTCTTCTTATGATAAGTGCTCCCGGCACCTCTAAAAACAAAGGAGTCGCCCTTTCATTAGCTGCGATCCGAGAAAACTTTATCATATCGCTCAATATGCTTAAATCCCTCGAAATTCTTTTAATCGCTTTTCTTGTATTCATCACCATTGCCTGCTTTACGAAGATCAAAAAGGAAAAGCTCATCCTTTCGGTACTATTTGCCGTAGGCTCGTTATGTGCTAATTTCATCATGGTAGCCGCAGCATATTATCCCGAAAGAAGTGCGATATTTTCTGCAATTTTGATCATAGTTGCGATTGCAATATTATTCGATCATCTGTTTGACTGTCAGTATAAGGTGCTTGGTGCATGCGTTCTTTCGGTTCTGATGCTTTATACGGCATATTATTTATGTATAGGCATTAACGATATATACCATACCGGCTCTCAGTACAAAGCTAACGAATCCTATATAATTGAATGCCGTGAAGAAGGTATCACCGACGTTAAGGTTCCCATGGTATTGCCTCAGACCAAGTACAGCGCCGGACACGGTCTGATGTATTTATCTACCGAAAACCCCTATAACTGGCCGAATACTTCAATGGCGCGATATTTCGAGGTTGATCTGATCACAGGATTCTGGAAATAACAGAAAAACATAATAATAAATAAGCGGCAAGGATTTCAAAAAAATCCTTGCCGCCTTATTTTATAGAATCTATCATTTTAAATCCGTATCTGTTTTATCCTTAACCAATACGTGCTTTGCAAGATATATCGGTCTGTTCTTTGCCTGCATATATATTTTAGAAAGGTATTCACCAAGTATACCCATACACAGCATTATCATTCCGCCTACAAAAAAGATGCTTGCCGCAATAAGCCCCATAGCGCACCAACCGTTACCGCATAATGCTAAAATCAGCGCAACGATATAATATATCGATCCTCCGCAGATACACAGAGAGCCGAGCACTGTCGCAAGATGAAGCGGCTTTGTTGTAAATGCTGTTATTCCCTCAATCGCATATTTAAACAGCTTGATAAAGGACCATTTTGAGCTTCCGCTTTCTCTTTCCATTACCTCATAAGGAATAAACTCGGTCTCAAATCCGACCCATGAAAAGATACCCTTGGAAAAACGGTGATATTCACCGACACTAAGAATGGCCTCTCTGACATTCTCACGGAAAAGACGGAAATCACTCGCTCCGCTTACAAAGGGAACGGAGGTCATTCGGTTTATCAAGGAATAAAAACGGTTTTTAAACCATACCAAAAGCTTTGATTCCTTTCTCTGCTCCTGAAATGCCGCAACGCAATCAAGCTCGGGCTTGGAATCAAGGATCTGCGCCATCTGCAGAACTACCTCGGGTCTCTGCTGAAGATCGGCATCTATAACCGCAGTATATTCACCTGTAGCATTAGAAAGTCCTGCATATATGGCAGCCTCTTTACCAAAGTTCCTTGAAAAAGATACTATACGGAAGTTTGCATTTTTTTCATTATACAGCTTTTTCAGAGAATTAAGAGTGCCGTCCTTACTTCCGTCATTTACAAATACATATTCAATATTATATTTACTATCCGAAAAAGCCTTTTCAGTCTCCTCAAAAAAACGGGTAACGTTAAGCTCTTCATTATAGCTCGGAATCACAAGAGATATTTTTTTCATTTAACTCCCCTTCTTAGTATAATATAGCATTATTATACCCGTTTTTTTACACTATGTCAATAAGAAATTCGAATATTACGATCACTCAAAGTACAGGTGAAAATTCTCGTCATTTCTTATACCGTCAAAGCATTCCTGAGTTGCCATATTTTTTATATCGTCAAGCAGACGTCCCATGGTAGTATGAGCGAAGCTCCTTGTATCAACGGTTATTTTGTCGAATATCGGTGTTGTAAACTTATATTCATCGGGGGAGATATATACGATCCTGTCATATTCCCTTGCATGGTATACAGATCTTTTCAGATATGACTTTGCTTTTTCAAGGTCACCACACGACAGGGCAAGCTCCGATTTCTTAAAACAGCTATGTGCCATTTCAAAATGGAAATAGAGATAATTACCGTCGGTAAACACAGCCTCCATAAGCCTTATTGCGGTATCGGCGGTATATTTAACATCAGCAACACCGTTCCACACAAGGGCAGTTATAACATCCTGAAAATACTCAAGGGTGTATTGCTGTTTGTGTTTATGCTTTTCCTCTCCCTCAAGACACATCGCATAAAGCTCTTTTTTGTTTGTCGTTACCGATCCGTCGGGATAAAGCTCGACATACTTCCTTGCTTCTTCTCTGCAACCCTTACCGCAAAGACATTGAACTATTCCGGTTATAGCCATACATTTGATTTTAGTATCTTCAGCGTTTTCTATAACGGTATCAAAGAACTTTATTGCCCTTTCCCTTTCCGCTTCAAACTCATTATCATCCTTAATTCCCACAGCGGCACACCAGATATCCCATGCGTAACGGTTCAGCCATTCCATATCTCCCGGGAATTCTTTTATTGCCCTTTCGTCTATTGCGATACGTCCCTCCATATCCCCGGTTTTGTAGGTATTGTTGTATGCAGCCTCAAGCTCCTTACGTAGCTTACTTTGTTCATCCTTATCCATTCCCAAAAGCTCGTCGGTACTCACATTGAAAAGCTTAGCCAAAGGGATTATCAAGGAAAGATCGGGACTTGAAAGACCGCATTCCCATTTAGAAACCGCCTGATATGATACACAGAGAAAATCCGCTAATTTCTCCTGTGTCATGTCATTCTTTTTTCGTAAATCCTTTATTCTTTCGCCTATGGTCATTATATTCACCTCATTTATTTATTGAAAACTGATCTTCTGATTACAGTATATCATAAATGCTGCAAATTACAATAACCGATTTTTCGAGGCCTGCGCAACCTATGGTTGAGAAAATAATTACCCAACAATCACGATATCATTAAACTATGTTATTTAATCCATGGAACGAATTTTTTGCCTCGTGAAGGAATACTGCCAGAACAACAAAGAAATTGAAAAACTTGAAAGACTCATAGTGATAAACAAAAAACCTGAGTAACGAATTGAACGAAAAATAGTTAAAGCTATTTGGAACATATAATAAATACATAAAGAATATCTGCAATACACGAAGAAAGAGGTCTTTTGCAAGGGCGTTTCGTTAGCGTATAAGATAATAAATGAAGTGAATCTAAAAATGAAGAAAAAGCTCTCTGTGAAAGAGAGCTTTTTGTTATATTATTCTGCTGTTTCTCCAGCTACGGGAACTGCGCCTGCCTTGGTAACATCAACGTTACGGTAACAGGTCATACCTGTACCTGCAGGGATAAGCTTACCGATAAGGACGTTTTCCTTAAGACCCATAAGATTATCCACCTTACCCTTAATAGCAGCCTCGGTAAGAACCTTGGTGGTCTCCTGGAAGGATGCTGCAGAGAGGAAGGATTCGGTCTGGAGAGATGCCTTGGTGATACCGAGAAGCATGGGAGATGCAACTGCAAGTCTGAGCTCTCTTTCGCCTGCGTCGATACGAGCCTGAATAGCCTCGTTCTCGCTCTCGAAATCGGAAACGTCAACTACAGAGCCGAGAAGCATTCCGGAATCGCCCTCGTCCTCGATCTTGACCTTTCTGGTCATCTGACGGGCAATAACCTCGATATGCTTATCGTTGATCTCAACCGACTGCATACGGTATACTCTCTGAACCTCGCGGATGATGTAGTCATAAACTGCATCAAGACCGTTGATCTTAGTAATATCAGCAAGACTCATATTACCCTCGGTAAGAGCCTGACCTCTGCCTACGATATCGCCTTCACCGACGAGGATGTGGATACCGTAAGGAACCGCATAGGTCTTTTCTTCACCTGTTTCGGTGGTAATGATAACATTTCTTGCACGCTTAGCATCCTGGATACGGACTGTACCGTTAACCTCGGATACGACAGCTGTCTTCTTGGGACGACGTGCTTCGAAGAGCTCTTCAACTCTGGGAAGACCGTTTGTAATATCGGATCCCGCAACACCACCTGTATGGAAGGTTCTCATCGTAAGCTGTGTACCGGGCTCACCGATAGACTGAGCAGCGATGATACCAACAGACTCACCAACGTTAACAGGCTTGCCGGATGCAAGGTCTGCACCGTAGCAGTGAGCACAAACACCGTGCTTGCACTTACAACGGAGAATGGTACGGATATATGCCTTCTCAATACCTGCGGCAATGATCTCCTTGACCTGCTCCTCTGTGATCATGGTGTCATCGGGAACGATCACCTGACCTGCCTTCTCGTGACCCTCGGGATATACAATGTCACCGATGGGGAATCTGCCGAGAAGTCTGTCTGCAAAGGGCTCGATGGTATCCTTACCGTCAACGATAGCGGATACCCAGATACCCTCTGTGGAATGACAGTTATCCTCACGGATAATAACCTCCTGAGATACGTCAACAAGACGTCTGGTAAGGTAACCGGAGTCAGCTGTACGAAGCGCTGTATCGGAAAGTGACTTACGCGCACCACGGGCAGCGATGAAGTACTCGAGGATATTAAGACCCTCACGGAAGTTAGACTTGATCGGGATCTCCATTGTACGGCCGTTTGCCGCAAACATAAGACCACGCATACCTGCTAACTGACGAAGCTGAGTGGTATTACCACGGGCTCCTGAGTCGATCATCATCTTAATGGAATTATACTTATCAAATCCGCTCTGGAGAGAAGCGACAACGTCCTTGGTTGTGTCCTCCCAGATCTTGATAACACTTCTGTAACGCTCGTCCTCGGTGAGACGACCACGCTCAAAGTGCTGCTGGATCTTGTCAACCTGTCTCTCTGCCTCGGAAACCAATTCATACTTAGCACCGGGAATATCGATATCTGCAACAGAGATGGAGATAGCCGCACGGGTAGAATACTTGTAACCCATGCTCTTGATATTGTCAAGAACCTCACTTGTAACTGCAAAGCCGTGCTTGTGGATACAAAGGTCAACTATCTGACCTAACTGCTTCTTCTTACACTCGAACATGATCTCAAGGTCAAGAAGCTTGGAAGGATCGCTACGGTCTACAAAACCGAGATCCTGAGGAATAGCCTGATTGAATATCATTCTACCGAGAGTTGCATCGATAATACCTGTATGCATCTCACCGTCGATCTCCTTGGATACACGAACCTTAATGGGAGCGTGAAGTCCGAGGAAGCCGTTTTCATAAGCAAGCATTGCCTCGTCGAAGGATGTGAATACATGACCTTCACCGGGCTCGCCTGCCTTATCTATAGTAAGATAGTAAGAACCGAGCACCATATCCTGAGAAGGAACGGTAACTGCTCTACCGTCTGCGGGCTTTAAGAGGTTATTTGCAGAGAGCATGAGGAATCTTGCCTCAGCCTGAGCCTCTGCGGAAAGAGGTACGTGAACAGGCATCTGGTCACCGTCGAAGTCCGCGTTGAACGCAGAACATACGAGAGGATGAAGCTTGATAGCTCTACCCTCAACGAGGATAGGCTCGAATGCCTGAATGGAAAGACGGTGAAGTGTAGGCGCACGGTTGAGAAGTACGGGATGACCCTTGATAACTACCTCAAGTGCGTCCCAAACCTCGGGACTTACCTTATCTACCTTCTTCTTTGCATCCTTGATATTGGATGCCTTCTGTGTCTCAACGAGTCTCTTCATTACGAAGGGCTTGAAGAGCTCAAGTGCCATTTCTCTGGGAAGACCGCACTGATAGATCTTAAGCTCAGGACCAACAACGATAACAGAACGTCCGGAATAGTCAACACGCTTACCGAGAAGGTTCTGTCTAAAACGACCCTGCTTACCGCGGAGCATTTCGGAAAGGGACTTAAGAGGTCTGTTGTTAGGACCTGTAACGGGCTTACCTCTTCTGCCGTTGTCAATGAGAGCATCAACCGCTTCCTGAAGCATACGCTTCTCGTTACGGATAATTATCTCGGGAGCCATAAGCTCCTTAAGTCTGAAGAGACGGTTGTTTCTGTTGATAACTCTACGGTAGAGATCGTTCAAGTCGGAGGAAGCAAAGCGTCCGCCGTCGAGCTGTACCATAGGTCTGATTTCGGGAGGAATAACGGGAAGTACATCGAGGATCATCCACTCGGGACGGTTACCCGACTTTCTGAACGCCTCAACTACCTCAAGACGCTTGATGATGCGGAGCTTCTTCTGACCGCTTGCAGTTGCAAGCTCAGCCTTAAGCTGCTCGGAAAGTGCTGTAATATCAAGCTCAGCGAGGAGCTCCTTAACAGCCTCTGCACCCATTCCTACACGGAAATCCTTTTCGTAACGCTCATAGTTCTCTCTGTATTCACGCTCGGAGAGGAGCTGATACTTCTGGAGAGGAGTGTTACCGGGATCGATAACGATATACTGAGCAAAGTAGAGTACCTTTTCAAGTAATCTTGCGGAAATATCAAGGAGAAGACCCATTCTTGAAGGAATAGCTCTGAAATACCAGATATGGGAAACGGGAGCTGCAAGCTCGATGTGACCCATTCTTTCACGTCTAACCTTCTTTGTGGTTACCTCAACGCCGCACTTTTCACATACCTTACCCTTATAGCGGACTCTCTTATACTTACCGCAAAGACATTCCCAGTCCTTTGTAGGACCAAAGATACGCTCACAGAAGAGACCGTCCTTTTCAGCCTTGAGGGTACGGTAGTTAATGGTCTCGGGCTTCTTAACCTCGCCGGAAGACCAGCTTCTTATCATCTCAGGAGAAGCCAGACCTATTTTAATAGAATCAAATGTATTGTTTGCCATACTTGCTTTCTCCTTTCTTATTCTTCATCATAATCATCTGCACCGAAGTCGAAATTGTCATCATCGTCAAATTCTTCATCGAATGCGAAATCATCGTCATCATCGGCATGCTCTTCCTGAGCTGCATCGAAGATGTCATCTGTTTCAACCATTTCACCAAGATCCTCCTGGGAAACGTATACGGGGAGATTATCCTCCTCTTCACCGAGGGTAGAGAGCTCTATTTCGTTACCCTCTTCATCGAGAACACGAACATCAAGACAGAGGGACTGAAGCTCCTTAACAAGAACCTTGAAGGACTCGGGAACACCGGGATTGGGGATGTTCTCACCCTTAACGATAGCCTCATAGGTCTTTACACGTCCTGTAACGTCGTCAGACTTAACGGTAAGGATCTCCTGAAGGGTGTATGCTGCACCGTATGCCTCAAGAGCCCAAACCTCCATCTCACCGAAACGCTGACCGCCGAACTGAGCCTTACCGCCCAGAGGCTGCTG
>SVTI01000090.1 GCA_015063855.1 Oscillospiraceae bacterium | reverse complement strand
AGAGAAGGCTTTTTGACAGTGCTCTTCGCATTATTTAAGACATTTCGTTCCGGTAAACTGCTCGATAAACTGTAATTTATCGCTATGTTTATTTCGGGTACAAAACTTAAGATTTTCACAAGCTTCATGCCCGATTATTGCCCGCGGGTGCTACCCGCTGAAGGGTGAAACCCTTCAAAGCCCGAAGTATAGCCGCGGTGCAACCGCCCCGAAGATCAGGGTGCAGGGCAAAGCCCTGCCTGTAATTTATCGCTAAGTTCATAATTTATCTGTAGGGGCGGATTTCATATCCGCCCTTATTTCAATATATAGGAAATTACTTCATTTCGTGTGAGTTGTTTGCACCAAGAAAGGGAGCGGGATTCGGTGCGGGCCGGCGCCCGCTTTTTCATTTCGGGCACAAAACATAAGATTTCATCAAAGTCCATGTCCGATCATTCGTTGCGCACCGGAGCCCGTATCCTTGATAATTAATTGAAAAAAGTGGGTATAATCTAATAATAACGGTTTACGGAGGATCATGATATGTGTACAGCGATAAGATATGGCGGGATGTTCGGCAGAAATTTTGATCTCGATTTTGAATTTGAGCAGAATGTTCTGTTTACACCGCGAAATTTCGAGATCAAAAGAAAAAATGCCCCCAATATAAGGGCGCATTATGCAATAATGGGCATGGGCCTTTGTATAGAGGATTTTCCGCTCTATTATGATGCCATGAATGAAAAGGGGTTAGGTATGGCGGGACTTAATTTCCCCGGATATGCAGAATACAACGGTATGGATACAATCAAGGAAAATATTGCAACCTTCGAGCTTATACCGTCTGTTTTAGGATGTGCAAAGAACGTTTCCGAGGCAATAAAATATCTTAAAAATATAAATATAACCTCTGTTCCCTTCTCCGAAGTATACCCCGTAACACCTCTCCACTGGATGGTAGCAGACAGGGAGCGCTCGGTTATAGTTGAATGTGATAAAAGAGGCATGACGGTATATGAGGATAGCGTAGACCTGCTTACAAATTCACCCGCCTATGATATTCATCTTTTCAATCTTTCAAACTATATGGCAATTTCCCCAAAGGTAGCCGAAAACAGATTTTCGGACAAGCTTTCTCTTTCAAGCTACAGCTTCGGCATGGGCGGTATAGGTCTTCCCGGAGATTATTCGTCCATGTCACGTTTTGTCAAGGGCGTTTTTCTTCTTCACAATTCCCCTGAATTTGAGACCGACGAGGAGAATCTTGCTCATTTTTACCGCTTACTGTATTCCGTTGCAATGACTAAGGGAGCGGTTCAGACAAAAAGCGGTAAGCCCGAATTTACCCAGTACAGCTGTTGTATGGATATGAGCAAGCTTCGCTATTCCTTTACCTCTTATAATTCGCTTATACCCAAGAGCGTCTGCTTCGCTGATTTTGATTTAAACACTAATGAAGTATCAATTAAATGTCATGATAACAATTAAGGACGGCATATGCCGTCCTTAAATTATATCTTGATTACTCCGAATGATGAAAGAAGAATGAGAACTATACAAATCGGTACAATAAACTTGATCATCACCGTGAAAAGATGCTTTGACTTAAACTTGCCGCCGATCTCAAGTTCTTCGATAAGAGTCTTTGGCTTGATAAAATAACCTACTATCAAAGATGTTCCCAAAGCGCATATGGGCATCATAAGACTGTTGGTAAGGAAGTCAAAGAAATCGAGCATCTGCATTTTGAAGAGAGTGAAATCGCTCCAAATACTATACCCGAATACCGAGATAAGACCGAGAACAACACTTACTACGAGTACAGTAAGGGTAGCCTTGATACGGTCCATCTTAAATCTGTCCTGGAAAACAGAAACTACCGTTTCCATAAGGGAAATCGATGAAGTAAGTGCAGCAAAGAATACCATTATAAAGAATACAACACCGATAACACCACCGCCGGGCATGGTCTCAAATATCTTGGGAAGAGTGATGAACATAAGACCGGGACCGGAGTTCATACCCTCGATTCCTGAAAATGCGTAAACTGCAGGGATTATCATGAGACCTGCGAGGAATGCAACACCCGTATCGAAGATCTCGATCTGATGGATAGACTTCTCGATGCTTATATCCTTTTTCATATAAGAACCGAAGGTTATCATAATACCCATTGCAATGGAAAGCGAATAGAAAAGCTGTCCCATCGCCGCAACAACGGTCTTAAAGGAGAATTTGCTGAAATCGGGGAGAAGATAATACTTAACACCCTCGACTGCTCCGTCCATGGTACAAATAGTATAGACTGCTATAAATATAATAAGTGCGATAAGCAGGGGCATCATTACCTTACTTACCTTCTCTATACCCTTATCAACACCCAAGATAACGATGAATGCTGTTATGGTTATAAATACGACAAACCATGCTACAGGCTCGCTTCTGCTTGATATATAACCGCCGAAGAAGGTGTCGCTTGCCATAGCCGCGCCCTCGCCTGTGACAAAGCCTACCATGTACTTAAGCACCCAGCCGCCGATTACGGAATAGTATGGGAGGATAAGCGCAGGAATGAGAGCTCCGATATAACCGACAACTGAATATTTCTTGCCTAATGTTGTAAAGGCTCCTATGGGACTCTGACCTGTCTTACGGCCAATTGCGATCTCTGCAGCCATAAGAGAAAATCCGAAGGTCAATGTCAAAATAAGATATACCAGCAGGAATATACCGCCTCCGTACTGAGCTGCAAGGTAGGGAAAACGCCATATATTTCCCAAACCTACGGCTGAACCTGCAGCTGCAAGCACGAAGCCTACTTTGCCGGTAAAGGATGATCTTTTTTCGCTCATTTCTTTTACCTCTTTTATATTAAAAAATTATGTATACATGAAAAAGCGCCGCCGGGCGCACCGAATTTCGCTCATTTCCACGGTGCGAACAACTCACACGAAACGAAGTAATTTCCTATACATTGAAATAAAGCCGCTTATATAAGCGGCTTTATATTTCTGGGGTGAATGATGGGATTCGAACCCACGGCCTTCAGGGCCACAACCTGACGCTCTAACCAACTGAGCTACACCCACCGTACATATATATAAAGAATGAAAGGAACGAAGAACGGTATACACATTCTCCGTTCTTTCATTCGTTGGCGTGCCTTGAGGGATTCGAACCCCCGACCTACTGCTTAGAAGGCAGTTGCTCTATCCTACTGAGCTAAAGGCACATATCCTTGCCCATCTTGCGACAGGCAAGGTGTATTATAACACAATCTTTTATGGTTGTCAATACCTATTTTCAATATTTTTTGAGTTTTTTTGAAAAGCTTTGTATATTATAATAGCATTTTGACTTTTGGGCTTAATGACCTGCGCAGGTGTCGGTGGGAAGAAGGTTTTTATTGAAATAGGAATGCTTCTCTACCGAGCTGCAGCTGCTTGCGGCAAGCTTACCCGAGCTTCTGCATACAGATGCCTCGACCATATTTTCGCTGTAGATAAATTCCTTCTGATAATCGGCGTTTGTAAATACCTTGGCTTCGTGGAGCTCGGTCATAACACCCTCCCATATAGTAACGGCGGGATTCTCCCCTTTAACATAGGCGTCAAGGTTCTTAGGCTTCTCAAAACCGAACCATACACCGCCTACGTAATAGGGGGTGTAGCCTACAAACCATTTGTCATACATATTATTGGAGGTACCGGTTTTACCCGCAACGGCAATCTTATCATTAAGGGTTATATCGTCGGCCGTACCGTTGTCAACTACATCCTCCAGCATAACGGTCATAATGGATGACGTCTCTGCGCTCATTACCTGTACGGCACTTCCCGAATTGTCGATGATCACATTATCATCGCGGTCGGCGATTTTAACCACCGTTCTGCCGTCGCTGAAGCTGCCTTCGTTGGCAAGAACCTGATATGCCTCGGTAAGCTCACGGTTGGAAACACCGTATACCATACCGCCCAGAGCTAATGCAGCCGCGTTATGGTCGTTATTATCCGAGTCCTTCATGGCAACAAGACTGCTTATTCCTACGCTCTTAAGAAAATCGAAGGATTTGGATGCGCCCATGGACATAAGGACCTTTACCGCAATGGTATTTACCGAACGGCGAACTGCGTCGTAAATCTGGGTAGAGCCCTTATATCCCTCGGGATAATTCTTGGGCCAACCTGTTTCCTTGTTATAGGGACTGTCCTCATAGATCGAGCCGTATGTGATAACGCCTTCTTCAAGAGCGGGACCGTATACCGAAAGAGGCTTTATGGATGAGCCGGGCTGACGTGTGACCTCGGTCGCATAGTTGAGAACGTCATAGCCCTTGGGACCTCTGCCGCCCACGAGTGCGATGATATCTCCCGTTTCGGGATCGGTTATTACCATAGATGCCTGGGGCTGAACGTCGCTTGAGCCTACAGTAGTAAAGTTAGAGGAATCGGTAAAATAGTTCTCCACTATCTCCTGAGCTGCAGGATCGACGGCGGTGTATATCTTGAGGCCGTCGCATTCAAGGCACTCTACTACCTCCTCGAGAGTCTCAAAGGAGTAGTATTCCATTAAAAGATCTGCTGTATCAAGCAGAGCCTCCTCCACGTACCAGGAGCTGTTAAGATAGGAAATGTACTTTATCTCCTCTCCCTTACTGTTCTTAAAGGACTTGACCTGAAGATCGTCGGGACGGATGGTGTGGTACTCCATGACCTCGCCTACACGGTTAGCTCGGTCTGAATATTCGGTATAGTAGAAAACCGCAGGAACATCGGGAAGCTCGGGCTCAGGCTCGGGTTCAACTTCCTCTGTTTGCTCAGGCTCGGGTTCGGTATCCTTTGTCGCCTTTTCAGTTTCTTTTTCTTTTGTTTCCTTAGGATCCTCTTTCTTTTTTTCGACCTTTTCCCTCGGTTCGTCGAGAGAGTTTTTCTTTTCTTCCTGCTTACAACCGGCAAGCAGAGTAAGGATCATTACAAAGCAGAGTAATAATGCTGTGAATCTTTTCATTAATGTTTTCCTTTCAATAGTATACGAGAGCATCGTCAGCTCTTGTCAGATTATTTTCCTGTTTTTAAATAAATATACTCCGTAAGCTAAAACTGACGTTGTACCGAGGTATATAAGTATTCTCCATGAATAGGAAAGATCAAATCTTCCAAAGAGATAATAATAGGGCGGAAGCAGAAGCTGTATGATTCTGTACTGCGAGAGATCAAAGAAGATCGGGCAGAATACAAGACAGCCTATAAGAACTATGGGAATGATTATTCCGAACGCTCTTCTTGAGGGAATGACAGCACCCACCAAGGTACAAAAGGATGCCGATGCCAATATATAAAGAAGCATCATAACAGTTTCCGTGCCGAAATTGGTATAGTTACCGGAAAGTATAAGTGCTATAGTGGAGAATATCGCCGCTATGGTCACGGCACAGAAATTACTCGTCCAGAGTACCAGCAGCTTTTTTCGCGGAGTAAGCCAATCAAAGGTACCGTTCTTCTCGTCGTTTATATAATACATCGTAGATGCAAGTCCGCAGAGAAGCATGAGTATGGCGAACATTCCCGACATGGGCGAGGTCAGATAATTGGTCGTCCTTGCCGCCTTCTCCTCCGCTGAACTCAGATATTCAAAGGCGATGATGCTGTCATCGTTTTCATAGAGCTTATATGCTTCGTAACGAGCATCCTCGGGAATCTCGAAATCGGGTCTTAATTCCTCATCGATATAGCTGCAGTAAAGTCTGTAGGATATGTGAGGATATAGTGTGGAATATATTTTCTCACGTGAGAGCTTAAGGAGAGTATTTTCCTCGGTCTCGTAAATTTTGACGAAAGGATCCTTGGAGCCTGCGGCATAATCGTCGATACGCTCTAAAAGATCGTCTGCAAACACCCATGCCGCATCAGCCTTGGAGGATGCGACCATGGATACAGCCTCCTCCTCACTTTTACACACGGTATAGTGGAAGAGGTCGCTTGCTTCGTTATTGAATCCCGAAAGAAGCTCTGCGGTATTCTTGTCATCATTGTTTTCGCCGTAGTATATGGCGATCCTCATAAAGCCGCTATCCTCGTTTTCCGCCGCATTGGTCATAAGAAGGGCGAGGATCGGTATAAGAAGAAGTATCACAAAGAAGCCAGTCTTCTTCAGCAGTCTTTTGTTTAAGAGGAGATACCATATAAGGGCTTTCTTTAAACTTTTCTCTATCATGCTGCGTTACTCCTCATCTTATATTCTCTGACAAGGGCGGACAGAAGCATAAATCCGAGGAAAAAGCCTGCCAATACAAGGAAAGACGAGCCTCTCATATTGTCATTAAGTACCTCGGCAGTATAATTGAATGCCGCACCTGTAGGAAGACCTGATGCCAGACTCTGCAGTATTTCGGGGAGTGCGTTAAGGGGATAGAGCAGACCCGAAGCGTATGACAGACTCAGCACGGCCAAAAGCTGGGTAAGCACTGCGCTTATGGTGTTATGGCAGAGCTCGTAGAGGAAGAATTGCATTGCGGATATGCAGGCAACAGCGGGTATAAGCTTAATAGAATATATAAGCGCCGACATAGGCGAAGACATAGCAAGCTCAAGTGCCGTAAAATCCTTTGACACAGATGAGAAACTCAACCCAAGCATTAGCAGGACGAGATTAAGAAGCATCATAAAAAGGAAGGGCAGATAATCGCCGAAAACCTGGCCTGCAAGACTGTATCCGCTTGATTTTAGCAATCTCGGAAGAGACATATCCGACTTGATAAGAAATACAGAGCCTGAAAGACCCCATATCAGGATAAGGAGTATGATGAAGGCAAAAACGTAATAGTTTGAGAAGGTCATTCCATTTCCCACACCTATTTGATAGCTCTCATATATCTCCTCACGGCTCATCACCCTGTTTATAAAATAAAGGTTGGAGTCAGCCATCTTCACCTTGATACCGTAAATATCCTCTATCTCTTCAAGACCGTAGATAGCATTCTGGCTCTCCATAAGATAATAGGAGATTATCTCCACCAGCTCCTTTGTGAGCATTGGAGTGATAGAGGTGGGAGAATTTTTCGATACGTAGAGAAGGGGGACCTTCTCGTCATCGTTCAATGCTTCGACGAAGGCATCGGGTATCTCCAGATAACCAAAGATATCGCCTTTCTTCAGCTTGTTATCGGCATCCTCCTTACTCATCGAAACGAAGTCAACATAATGACGGGAGGCGTCAAGGTTCTGTATTGCCGATATGCCGAAATCTATATTCGTGCCCTCAAGATCGCCTACTACACCTAAGGTTATCCTTACCTTACTTTCATCGTTCTTATTATCATTGATCATGTTTCCGAGAAGGATGATAAGTGTAACGGTGAGGACAACGGTGAATACGAGAATGACAGGATAGAACTTGGCGGCACGCTTGGTCTGTGCCTTTAAATATTTAAAAAACTTACTCATTTTTCAGACATCCCACCAGATCGTGTATATTTCTTGATTCGTTATAGGGATTTAAAATACCGTTCTTAAGTATGTAGAGCTTATCGCAAAGCTCAAGCTGGTAGGCATCATGGGTGGCAATTATGGCAATACCGCCCCTTGCCTTAAACCCTGTAAGGTACTCAGTTATCTTCTCCTTACATATTATGTCAAGAGCCGCCGAAGGTTCGTCAAGAAAGAGTATCTGCGGATCGTGTGCAACAGCACAGCCGATGGACAGACGCTTTTTCATACCTCCCGACATCTTTCTGACGGGAGTCTTATAGAAATCGGGGATGCCGAGAAGCTTCAGGACTCCGCAGTCCAATTCCTTTTCCAGCTTTTCGCTGTCATACCATAGCTTGAGATTATCCTTGGCGGTAAGCTCGGCTATAAGCGGCGGAGTTTGGGGAACAAAGCCTACCACACGGGAGCGAAGCTCGGTTTCCTTGATGAGATCTCTGTCGTTGCAGATAAATCTTCCCTCACCCTTTTGAAGTCCCGTGAGAACACCGAAAAGGGTGGACTTTCCGCTTCCGTTCTCACCGAGAATAGCAACGCTCTCGCCCATTTTGGCTTCAAAGCTAACATTCTCCAGAACCTTCTTTTTACCGAAGGATTTTCTTATATTTTCAACCTTAATATACATTTTAATTCTCCGTATAAGTAAGCATAAGGGAGGCATCAGCGCTCCCTTATGTTTATTATTGATTGCAAAACAGCTTTTTGGCGCTGCGAAACAAGCTTATTTTAACGTATGAGCTTATGCTCATTTTTGAAATCAGGAATAATTCTCTACCTTTTCGGTTTTTATATCAGCGAACTCCTCAATGAACTTCTCAACCTCTGAGGTATCGAAATTACCGGACCAATCCTCAGCATCGTCGGTATAATCCGAATGAAGCTCGATGCTCTTGGGGTCGGCATATTTGGCTGTAAGGTGGAGCGATACAAGGTTTCCGTCACCTAAGCCCAGACTGAGGGTAACGTCATCCTTATCCTCTGTGGACTTGGAATCGATGGTTACGGTGAAGAGACTGAGTATCTGATCGGTTTCATCACCGAAATCAAAGTTCTTTGCCAATTCCTTCGCGATAAATTCGCTTTCAAAGGTAAACTTACCGTTGATAATACCGTCCGAGAGAAGGAGAAGGTCTACATCCTTACAGTCAATGGTGGCGATCTCGGTCTCCTTGTCATCACCGAGCACTGCGGATATATCTATCTCACCGTTAAACTTCTTACCCTTGAT
>SVTI01000089.1 GCA_015063855.1 Oscillospiraceae bacterium | reverse complement strand
GCGAAATTCGGTGCGCCCGGCGGCGCTTTTTTAATATATAGGAAATTGCTCCGTTTCGGGCATTGAAGTTAGAGGTTTTGACGTAGTTCATGCCCGATCATCGTTGCGGGTCGGCACCCGCTTTTTTATAAAAACTATTGAAAAATAATTATATTTATGTTATAATTATTAAAAATACATAATGGAGGAAGTTATGAAATTCCTTAAAGCTATAATTTCTGTAATGCTTACTTTAGTTATGCTTATTCCTTTCGGAATCAACGCAGGATATTACACACCCAACCTTGTCAATGATCCGGTAGAAATGGCATATGCAAACGTTACCTTAGACGGTCAGATATCCGATGACGAAAATTGGTCTGCTCCCGCTAAACTTAACCATGATTACGTTAAATATCAGTACAACAGTCCTTGTGTTAATGATATTGATATGCATTTTGCATATACGGAAGACGGATTATATTTTGCTGCTGATATTGATGAGATAGCTATTTATAACGGAAACGAAACAGGTAACACCTTTGTATATACAACAGGCGAGGATGTTAACAGTCTTTCACCTGAAGGTCATAATATCGTAGGCTTTAACGGTGACGTTTTTATCCTTGCTCTTGATCCCATGGGTCTTTATATTAAAAACGGCTTTATTTCCGCAACAGACCATACTATTTGGTATTGTGTCGGTGCAAGCAAAGACGCTGACGGATCCGTTTATGGAAGAATATACCGTACTCGCTCCGAGGGTATAGACGGTGAAATAACAAACGAAGATGGTGTTGACATATCGGTAACAATAGCGGAAGATCTCTCCAATTGGAAATTTGAAGCATTTATTTCCTGGAAAATGATCATTTCCGATATGGAAAACAAAAGCTACGGAAGAGCAACTTGTACTCCCGAGGATCTCTGTCGCGGAGGTACACAGTTCAGAGCTGCTGCTCTTTATCAGGATGTTTTATACGATGTAGAGCAGGACGGCGCACCTTATCCCTATAACAGATATATGACATGCTGTGAGTATACATATGATGGTACTGCAGGATACCGTATGGACGGCGAATATATAAGACTCTACGGTCTCTATATGTATATCAAGGATAACGATCCTGCATTTGAGGATGTAAAAAACGATGCATGGTACTACGATGCGGTTAAGTATTGCTACAACCGAGGATACATGAACGGAAGTTCGGACACTAAGTTTGATCCCAACGTAGTATTGACCCGTGAAATGTTTGTCAAGGTTCTTGCTAACCTTTCCGGCGCCGATCTTTCTGCATATACTACGACATCATTCTCTGATGTCAAACCGGGAAGCTGGTATGCGCCGGCTGTCGAATGGGCATACAGTAACGGTTTAACAAGCGGCATATCTGCTGCTAAATTCGGTACCGGTCAAAACGTAACACGCGAACAGCTTGCGGTATTCATGACAAGATATGCTAAATATATAACAAAGCCTACCGCAGGTAAATCAGATCTCACGCAGTTCAAGGATCATAATGAAATCTCCGATTGGGCTTACGACTCAATGTCCTGGATGGTAAATAAAGGATTTATTACCGGCACAGGAAATTCAATGCTTTCTCCCAAGGCTTCTGCTTCAAGAGCTCAAATGGCTAAGATCATAATGAGTTTCATGAAAGAATACGGACCTAATCTTTTTTAATTGCAAACGAGGCGGAGAATTCTCCGCCTCAATTATATAGGTGAAATATGAAAAATATACTAGTTATCAACGGACCAAATCTCAACATGCTGGGAAAGAGAGAACCGGAGATATACGGATCTCTTACCTTAGAGGATATAAATAATGAGCTAAAAAAATCAGCCTGTAAGCTTGGCTGTGAAATTGACTTTTATCAGTCTAATTGTGAAGGCGATTTGTGCACCGCCATCCATGAAACTATGGGTAAATATGATGGTATTATAATTAATCCAGGAGCATATACTCATACGAGCATAGCATTAAGGGATGCCCTTGCTTCGGTGGATGTTCCTGCTATAGAGGTTCATATATCAAATATTCACAAGAGGGAAGAATTCAGACATATATCTTATACTGCAGCATCCTGTATCGGTCAGATATGCGGTCTTGGCGCAGACGGATATTATTATGCACTCCTCAAGTTATTGAAGTTATAGAATGCATTACTGAAAGGCGGTCAATATTTGAGTTTTAAAAAGAACGGTTATAAAAGCTTAATTGCATTATTTGTTCTCATCATTTTAACATTAATAACGATTGTTATTTTTAAACGCTTTAACATTATTAATCATAACAATGATTCTGCAAGCACCGACATTGGTATTTCTACCGGAATTCAAAAATCTAACAAAATTGCTGAAAGCGAATCCTTTATCCAAGCTGATAATCCTGAATCTGAAGTTACAGAAATCATTACAGAACCCAACGAAGAGACCTCTTTGAACGGTGAAAACAAAGCAATAATCATTTTACCCGGTATTACAGGCAGCGAACTGATATCTGCTAAGGATCACAAAATAAATTCAAGCCTAACTGTCGAAAAAGGAGACCTCATATGGCCTCCCTTTGAATTCACCGAGATCGACAGCGAGCTTGATCTTATCGGCTCTGCTACTGATTACGTTAAATATGCGGCAATATCTCTTGAGATGCTTCGTCTTGATGAAAACGGAAAGACTATATACGATATCATACCCAAGGAGGTCACCGAAAACGATCTATTTATAGGTACGTTATCTACAGCTACCTTGACATTCAATGAGCTTTATAATGAATTCTCTGATACACATGAAATTATCTTTTTCAGTTATGATTGGAGACAATCATGTGCAGATATAGCAGCATCACTTGAAGAATATATTGACTCATGCGGTTTCGACGATGTTACATTCGTATGTCACAGCATGGGCGGATTAGTTGCGGCACATTATCTGAATTTAAATGAAAATAACATTTCAAAAACAAATCAAGTAATTACGGTCGGTACACCTTTCGGCGGATCTCCCAAGGCTCTTATGGCACTACAGCTCGGAAGGTTCCTCGATTATGGTATCGTCGATCCTATCATTAAGAGCTTATCCTATAATATGCAGAGTATATACGAGTTGTTACCAAATAACACCGAATATATCTATGATAACGGAAAATTGCTTGATAGCGTATCAACCTATTCATGGCTTACCGAAGATATAATCATAGATAGCTTATCCCAAAAAGGTGTTAACAATAAAGTCTATACTAACGCCTTAAACACTCAGGCTTTATTAGACCAAAACGGCTCACATATAATGAATAATAAAGCGATAGACGTTTGTATGATAGCAGGATATAATATTCCTACAGTAATAAATTTACATGAAAAGAACGATTATATTTCCTCCGTCGAGGAATCATACGAAGGAGACGGCACCGTTTCCATTGACAGCAGCGTAAAATATAACAGTGAATATTTTGATAATCCGATATATTTTATAGACTCAGCCGAGCACAGAACGATGCTGAACAACAAAGACGTTGTCGATACAATTATCAATGCTATAAAGTATGGAAGCGATATTCCTGAAGAATATATCGACCATGACATTGTTAAGACAAAAGAGACCCTAAAGATAAAAAACGAAGGTATTTACTCAACTAAAGAGATCAACGAATCCTATGTCGGAGGAGCCTTCGGCATATTTTACGACCTTTTATTAAATTATATTAAAGAGTAATTATGAAAAAAATTTTTAAAAAGCTTATTTGTTTATTATTAGTATGTGTCTTACTTATAGGTACGTTATCAGCATGTAAAGAAAAAACAGAGTCAAAACCCAAGCCTCAAAAGGAGAACTCGCTCAATTCCGGTTTTATAAACAAGGAAGAAGAGACGATCCCTTCAGAGTCAGATGAATCTGTTTCCTTCAACGCCGATGACGTTGAAATAATATTTACCAATCATAACGAATACAGTAGTTTTGGTATACCGGATGAGGTCAATGAGCTGATAAAATCGTATTTCACTATATACTTCAAAGCCCTCGGTTCATATATTGATCTAACAGTTGATGAGATTTTTTCTCCTGATGCACAATATCAAAGCAATATAGTTAACGCTATGATATCGTATCAAAACGGTATAAGACTCGATATGGATATTGATATGAAATACAAAGAGGCTAATGTTGGAGTTAAGTATATCTCATATACGCCAACAGACAAAGGATATGATGTTTACCTTGTGCAAAACGATTATATGAACTATAATTTCATACCGGATGTTACCTCATATACATCAGATATTGAGCATCACTTCATAGTAAATAACGTTGATGGCAAGTACCTTATATCCGAGCACCGTGAAATAACAGGTACTTATGATCTCATTGTAAAGGGTTTCAATAAATATACAGAAGAGCTTGAGGATTACGATACTGCAGAGATCTTCAGCATAGTAAAGGATTGGTACGTTGGTACAACCGACAGAGAACTTTCAAAGATTCTTATACAAAGAGACGAGTATAACGCTTCGCCTGATGATTATATTACCAGCATATCTGCTGATAATATCTATGACAGAGAAGCGGCCCTTAAATATTCATACAAATGGGCTGGGAAGACAGAAGCCGTCCGAAATCTTACTGAATATGGTATGTATGATCTTTATGGCGGAAACTGTAATAACTTCACGTCACAATGTCTGTTTGCAGGCGGCATCCCTATGGATCTGCAGGGGGTGCAGTGGAAATGGTACAGTGAGGGTGTAAACGAATTCGGTGGAAAATACGGAAGAAGTCCAAGCTGGGCTGAATGCGATTATTTCTATAATTACTGTATAACCAATGAAGGTTACGGTCTTGTTACAGATACCGACTGTAATCTTTACAGCGGAAAGCCCGGAGATCTTATACAATATCTTGTTGACGAAACCGATGCAGTACATACAGTTATCATAACAAAGGTCATCTATGACGAAGACGGAAACGTAATAGATTATCTTATCAATTCAAATACAATTGATAAAGTCGATTGCCCGATGTCAGCATACGGATATACGAATTTCAGGCTTATTAAAATAATCGGTTGGAATAATTGAGATAAGGACACCGTTGTGGTGTCCTTATTTAATATATAGGAAATTACTTCATTTCGTGTGAGTTGTTTGCACTTCAGAAATGGGCGAAATTCGGTGCGCCCGGCGGCGCTTTTTTATACAAAATCCTTACGAATAGTTTCTATTGCGCCCTTTTCGAGCCTTGATACCTGCGCCTGTGATATACCAATTTCATCTGCGATCTCCATCTGAGTTTTACCCTCAAAGAATCTCATAAGAATAATATTCTTTTCCCGTTCATTAAGCTTCTTCATGGCTTCGCTTAGAGCGATACTCTCAAGCCAACATTCATCATTAGAATTCAGATCGCTTATCTGATCCATAACGTAAAGAGAATCTCCGGTCCCAGTATCATTAAATACAGGCTCGAACAACGAAACCGGGTCAACTATAGCCTCAAGCGCAGCAACGACCTTTTCGGTAGTACACTCAACACTGTTATCCTTAAGATATTTAACTATATCTGCTATATCCGGATCACGATTCATTTGTTTTGATAATACTTCCTTAGCTGTCAGCGCTGAATATGCGAGATCCCTCATACTGCGACTTACTCTTATTATATTGTTATCTCGCAAATATCGCCGTATTTCTCCGATTATCATAGGTACGGCATAGGTACTGAATTTAACGTCAAGTTCGGTATTAAAATTATCAACCGCCTTTATAAGTCCTATACAACCTACCTGAAACAGATCATCCGGATTTTCTCCGCGGTTAACAAATCTTTGGACTATACTTAAAACCAGTCTGAGGTTTCCGTCGATTAGCTCCTGCCTGGCTAAGTTATCTCCGTTTTTGGCTTTTATAAGAAGCTCACGCTTTTCTTCATCGTTTAAAGTTTTTAAATCGGAAGTATTAACTCCGCATATCTCTACTTTACTGTAATACACTTAAACAACCTCCGTAGGTACTACAAAAAGTATTGACAGATGCTACATAACGTTATACAGAATTGATTTTTCTTCAACAAATTACCAACGCTCAATTGACATTTGTTAATAATTATGTTAAAATTATTATATATTTTTCACGGAGGCTTTTTTATGAAAAAACTATTGACATTTTTTCTTATGACAGCCATTCTCATTGGTTGCATTCCTTTAGGCATTACAGCCGAAGATAGCAATCTTCCTTTCATTGACGTAAAAACGGGTGATTGGTTCTATGAGGCTGTTGAGTACAGTTATAATAACGGAATTTTCAAAGGAACCAATACCGAAGGTACCGAATTTTCTCCTTTGAGAAAAATGACCAGAGCTGAATTCGCTACCACCTTATTCAGAGCTTCCGGTGCAAACGAAGAAGAATACAGCGGAAATACAGGCTTCTCTGACGTTCCTGCAGGCAAATGGATGAGCGCTGCCGTTAAATGGGCTGCAGAAATGGGTTACGTTAAAGGAACAGGCGGTAATAAATTTAACCCCAACGGAACTCTTGACCGTCAGCAGCTTGTAACGATGCTCTATAGATTTGTATCTAAATGCTTTGATACCACAGAGGTTGATGCGCATATCCTCGATAATTTCTCCGATGGCTCAGCCGTAGCTGACTGGGCTCGAGATGCAATGATCTGGACAGCATCCGAGAAGCTTCTCAACGGCAATGATAAAGGAATGTTGGTTCCCGCAAATTCTGCTACAAGAGCGCAGGTAGCACAGATTCTTTATAATTTCTATACTGTGTTCAACGGTACCGATTCTACCGGTCTTATTAACAGCGAGCTTGTATTTACCGTTAATAATCAGAAATGTACCGAACCTAAGAATATTATTGTCATGATCGGTGACGGTATGGGTTATAATATTATCGATTATACCGAGCATCTCTACAAGGATGAGTTATACCGCGGCAAGCTTGCCATGAATTATGTACCACTTGTGGGATGTCAGACTACATATTCGGCAGATGCAGTAATTACAGACTCAGCAGCAAGCAGTACTGCAATAGCTACAGGCTTTAAAACAAACAATGAAACCGTTGGTCTCGATATCAATTTGGAAATTGAATATAAAAATATACTCGAGAGATCTGCTGAACACGGAAAGAGCACAGGCGTTGTTGTAACAAAATGGGTTACAGATGCAACCCCTGCTGATTTCACAGCGCATAACTTCTCAAGATTTAATTTTGATTCTACAGCGAAACAGCAGATGGAGAAGCTGTCTGACGGAACACTTGATGTACTTCTCGGCGGCGGTATCGCTCATTATCATACTGAAGCAACCGAGCCTGTACTAAATAACTCTGTAAAAGAAGGATTCTTTAATTATACAACTGATTTTACAGAAGCTAAGAGTATGAACACTCCAATGCTTGGTTTGTTTGCTGAAGAAGCGTTAGATACTTTTAATGCAGATCAGCCCACACTCGCAGAAATGACATCAGTTGCTATTGATAAGCTCTCTTCAGATGAGAACGGCTTCTTCCTTATGGTTGAAGGTTCACAAATAGATACCTTTGCAGGTACAGATCTCGAAAAGTCAGCTCACGAGACCTTTGAGTTTGACAAGGCGGTTGCGGTAGTACTCGATTTCATTAAGGACAATCCAGATACAGTTCTTATTATTACTGCCGATCATGAAACGGGAAGCCTTGTAATTCCTGAGGAATTAGATGACAGTAACATGATAGACAGCTTCTATATTTATGACGGACATTCATGCAGAAATGTTCCCATAAGAGCGCTTGGTTGCGGTACAGAGGTATTAAGCGGTACGATCGAAAATGTTGAAATAGGTATTTATCTTGCTTCCCTATATAGCGAAGAAACGGGTGCATGGAGTACCGAATATAATCTTCTTTCTAAAGATGATATTAAAGATAAATCAGCATTTGTATCTGAATCTGCAATTGCCGAAATCGATGACAACGGCGTAATTGTTAATTTTGCCTTCGACCATTCATCGGATGAACGTGCGGTGATCGAAATTCCCGTAGCGGAATTTAATAGCAATAACATCAAGAACGCACGTGCAATACACGTTGAGCTTACGAATGTCGGCGATGAATACTGCGCACTTCCCAGTATTCGTATGGGCAGTGAGATCATAGATCCCCATCTTGAATATCTTAAGGCAGGGGAAAAGGCATTGGTAACATATATGATGCCGGTATTTATCTGGCAGGATGACGCTTTTGCTGCAATTAGCGATATGCAATTCCTCCTTCAGGAACCTTACTTTGCGTACGACCCTACAGACTCTCATTTACTGATCGGTGATATAACAGTGACCGACAGAGAACTTGAAAATTAAGGAGATCAAAATGAAAAAAATAATTTCAGTTATATTACTTTCCGTAATGCTTCTTGGCATAGTTCCGATTGGAACTATTGCCGAGGATAGTGTGTTGCCCTTTGAAGATGTAAAGGCAAGTGACTGGTTCTATAATGCAGTTGTTTACAGTTATGAGAACGGTATCTTCAAGGGAACCAATACCGAAGGTACCGAATTTTCTCCTTTGAGAAAAATGACCAGAGCTGAATTCGCTACCACCTTATTCAGAGCTTCCGGTGCAAACGAAGAAGCATACAGCGGAAATACAGGCTTCTCTGACGTTCCTGCAGGCAAATGGATGAGCGCTGCCGTTAAATGGGCTGCAGAAATGGGTTACGTTAAAGGAACAGGCGGTAATAAATTTAACCCCAACGGAACTCTTGATCGT
>SVTI01000088.1 GCA_015063855.1 Oscillospiraceae bacterium | reverse complement strand
CGTAAGCGCGGGCTTTGAACTGTCTTGCGTATGCCGTACCGTCATCGTTTGTGGGAATGGAGTGGATAACTACGGTGAAATCAATTTTTTCATCGTCTTCGTAGAATATGGTATCACTGCATTCTTCTACCTTAACGTACTTGGCATTTTCGGTACCCTCGAGCATGTCGGCGGTTACCTCCATACCTTCTTCCATTACGTCCTCGGGTACTACTACTACGCCGTAGTTAAGAACTTCAACCTCGTCCTCAAAGTTTGCAAAGCTCTTGGAAAGGGTCATCTTGAAGCGCATACCGAGTGACTGCTCGGTTGTGGCTTCTCTGAGCTCTGTACCTACTACGTTGAGTGAAGGCTGGGTCTTGATTTCCTTAACGGTGTGTGTCTGCTCGTTTACGGAGCGGAAGAACGCATCATGAACAGGAGAATAAATATAAGTATGCATTGTTCTTCCGTTGTCCTCAAACATCATGATGAAGATAAGACCTTCGTCTGCACCGAATTCAACCTTGTTCGCTTCGGTAGAACCGAAATCATAGGTTACATCATCAGGATAGTTGAGTGCGTATGCGGAACAGTCGGCAAGAATCTGAATTACATCGTTTCCGAAGTCGTCAGCAGTGGGAGAATCCTTGTAGTCTGAGCCTCTGTTGTGAGGATGCTGCTTAGTGTCGGGACCCTGAGAGTGTCCGCAGGTAACAAGGAAGATATTGGGATACTTGGTAATGAGCTTTTCGTACAAATCGATACCTTCATTACCGTCGCTGAAGTCTTCATTTGTGGTGGAGTTGTATACAGAAAGCGTACCGTTAGTTTCGAAGTAGCAGTGGGTGGAAATTACCGCATATCTTTCGGGATACTTGGTAAGTACTTCGCCAACCCAATCGAGAACCGCATCACGGGGACCGTATTCCAGTGAGAAGAAGATGTAATCAACACCGCCGATGGTGACAAGGCTATACATATTGGTAAGGTCTTTTTCGTCGCGGAATGTACCGCCGAAGCTATTGTCGCCATTAGGACCGAAGGATTCAACGTAATCGTCATACGGGAACGCCTCGCGGTAGATATAGGTATCACGGATCTCAGCACCTACACCGGAGGAAGGAGTGGGATAGTCATGGTTGCCGAGAGGAATGTTATAAGGAATTACACCCTCGATGTGATCAAATGCCTCACGGATTACCTCCCATTCAAAGCGCTGGTTGGTCTGAGTCGCGTCACCGAGAAGCGAAACCTGTCCGATATTGTATTTATCCTTATTTTCCGCCATCCATTTGAACATTTCGGGAATTCTGTTATAGCTGAGGGGTGCTTTGTAAAGATAGCTCTGAGTATCACCGAAGTGTATAATGGAGTAGTCGCCCTGGAGACCTGCCTCCATCTTGTACCAGCCTGTGCTCTTGAAGATTGCAGTATTGTTGTTAGCGGAAGAATCAAAGTATTCAAGCCACTTGTAGTTTTCTGCATCAAGCATCCAGTTTGCAAGGAGACCGTCGCTGTCGGTACGTGTAGACTTGTTAGCGGCAATTTCCTGTGCGGTACGGATATCGTTCCAAAGTCTTACGTCGCGGAGATGTCCTATAAATTTATCACCGATAACGGGTGCTGATGTGTTGAAATTAAGTGCCGAGCAGGTATTGTCGAGAACACCGTCAAGATATATCTTACCGTCACTTGTTATTGCAACGTGTGTCCAGGTATCGGCCTTGAGTGTAGAAGCAGATGTGATGGGGCCTGCAACTATTTTACCGTTGGTAATGTTAACTCCAACATTGCCTATCTTGATAATGCTCATTGTACCGCTGAGTCTCTTCTGGGATACCTTGATGTTGAATTCAACAGTCTGAGCGGCACTTGCAAGGTTCTTTGTAGCAGTAATGGTGTCATAGCCGAGGAACTCGTGTCCTTCGCTCTTGGGTGTGATAACCTCGCGGTCTGTATCGTAATCAAGAGTTACGTTGAAGGTCACGTCGCCGTAGCTTGTTGCGTATTCCTTGCCATAACCGAATTTAACGGTTACATCCATTGCGCCTCTTGTTTTTTCTTCGGATGCCACGTAATTGGTGTAGGTGTAGCCTATAACTTTCGCTTCACTTTCACCAAGCTTTTCGGGAACATAGGTCTTTTCGGTGTAAACCTTTGCATTTGCAAGGGTCTTTACGTTGTCAATGCCTGTATAGAAGTGTGTGCCGCTGAATGCGTTCTTTGCAGAGGTAATTACGGCAGGCTCTGCATCAAAGTCATATGCCTGAGCCGCAGAATTGTCTGCGAAGAAGCCGAGTGCTCTTACCTTTGCGCCTTCATTATTGAACTGTACCTTGAAGGTATCAATGTTACCGACAAAATCGCCAAGGTCAAGGTAAATAACACCGTCCGCATCACCTTCGTATACGATTTCCTCATTGTCGTTGATTATTGCGGTAAAGCCGCCTGTGAAGGTTGCGTCAAGCTTGAGAGTGTTGTATGCTTCCGCAACAACGTTGGACATCTCGGAAACTGTTTCGAGCACGAAGTAGTTGTTCTTAAGGCTCATTGCGGTATAATCGTATTTGTCGGACGCACCGTCGATGGTCTTTATGAACTTGGGATTTGCAAATTTGTAAACAGAGGGAGAGTTGTCTGCATCCTTACCGATGGTAAGAGTGATATTATCTGTGGTGTATACGTGCTCACCGTCGAGCGTTACTGTTGCGGTGAATGTGTAAGCACCGTCTGCACTGCCAAGCACGGGAGCGGTATAGCTTACGGCGGTTACTTCTACGTCAACACCGGGTGCGGAAATTTTGTCTTCGATAATAGCCTTTGCTTTAGCCTGTGCCACCGTCTCGGTGTTTCCGTCATAGTAGGAAACGGTGTCAGAGGTGTAGTTCTTAAGCTCAACTGCGGTATCGGAGATAGCATCGTCAAGCTTTTCAAGATTTTCTACGTAATTTCTTGCATCCGCCATGGAGGGGAAGAACGCAATAAATTCAATTTCGTAACCGGAACGTCCCATTCTGAAGTGACCGAAATGGAGTGTATACGTTTCCGCTTCACCCAGGAACTGAGGAGCAGTAGGTATACCAAGCTTAGGATCGACATAGTTCTTTTCAAGAACATCTCTTTCTGTATTGTAGTTATATACCCAGGGAGTTACCTTGTCGCGGATATTAGCGTCAATGAGGGTGTAGTACCACTGTTCGCCGTACTGGCCGAAGCCCATCTGGCTTGTGCTTCCCGTATTACCCTCGGCAGTATCAAAATGGAATGTCGCGGATGCGGGTTCGCCCTGACGCTTATGCTTCATAAGTATGTAGGAATAGTTCTGAACAAGGAACGGATCAATGCCCAAATCATTTACATTGAAAGAAAGCACGGGATTTACACCGTCATTGGGGAACGTCTTGGTGGTTTTGATAAGGTTATCTTCAATATAAGGAGAAGGAGCTGCATAGATCTTGGAAAGTATTTCGGGGTCATTAAAGCGGATCATAATATGATCGCCGGGTTTCTTTTCAAATTTAACGTTTATATTTTCTATCGTGCGTGATTGATATCCGCTTTCAATGGAAATATCAAATGTTACCGTGCCTTTTTGAGTGGTTGTAGCGGCAGTATAGTCGTTAATCTCAACCGCGCCTTCAAGACCGATATAGTCCTTAACCCATTTTCTGAGTCCGAGCATGGAAAGAACAGACTGCGTTTTAACACCGCTTACATTAAACGAACCGTCATCGTTGAGAGTTGCCTCGGAGTCGGGAATCTCGGTTCTTTCTTTTGCAACCTGCGCCCAGGGAATCACAACATCTCCATCGGCAAGCTCACGAAGCTTTGCTTCGGCTTCCACAAGTCTCTGTGCAGTTGCGGCAGTGGAATCAAAGTTCATTGCCTCGTCAAGGGATGCAAAGAAGCCTGCGTATGCAAATTCTACATAACGGTCAAGATCTCCATTACGTGAGGGATTAAGACGAATCTTATAAAGCTTGGTATTTTCGGTTCTTACAAAGTCCGGAGAGCTTCCGCCGCTTTCGGTGCGGTAGCCGTTAAACTTAATATTTCTGTACTCGGTTTCACCCTGAGTAAGGTTTCTTACCCATACATAATTGCCATTAGTTGTTATATGAGAGGTGTCAACGATAATTTCAAGCTCATCACCGTCTTTAACTCCTGCGTAAGGACTGAAATCACGATAGGTGGCAATGTCCTTGAGTCCGGGATAAGATGGATCGCTCATCCAGAAGTAAACCTGCACCTTTGCACCTGCAGGATCAAAGGCTGTGCCGTCTGTTTTCTCAGTAATACCGCTTATCTTATATCTCATTTTGAGGTAAGGAAGGGGTGCAACATTGAAGGAATCCATGCATCCGGGGAGTGAGCCTTCGAGGTAGAATGCATCTGCAGTAGCAGGATTATTTACCGACATTTTAATTACACCGTCTTCAAGCTTCTTTATTGCGTTGGAGCCTGAGAAACTGTTCATAACATCAAGGTTATCCATATACATAATAGCGGGCTTGGGGAGTTTAGCCATGGTCATGGTAACAGTGACGGTGTATTCTTCCTTCTGCTCCTTGCCGAACCATACGTCAAATACGTATGTACCCTCAGCCGCGGAGGAAGGAGCGGTAAATACCGCGTTTTGTGTGTCTATATTATATTTGCTTGCAAATACGAAGGTGCTGAGATAATCATCAGCCGCCTTTTCTGCCTGAGCCTTTGTTACAACACCTGCAGGGGCATTGAAGCTGTTTTTCTCAGTAAGGGTCTTAACGTCGTATTCCGCATCAGCGGGAAGCGCATTGGGATACATTCTTGCCTCGTCAAGAGAAGCGAAGAAGCCGATGTATTCATAGTCTATAGTACGTTCAACAGTACCGTAACGGGTAAGACGGAACTCAAGAGGAGTAGCGTCGGTTCCGACAACAAGATCACTCCAGTATGTTCTGCCTGTACCGTTATAGGTAAGACCGCCTTTAGTGGTAGTGCCTGCCGCTTCCTGATAGAAGGTTATATTTCCTGCGGTAGCTCCTGTACGCATATCAACGATAAGCTGTTCCCAATAAGGCTCAGTATCACTTATAACAGTAGGAATAATGAAAAATGAGGGAGTATTTCCGGGACCGTAAAGCATCATCTTTTCGCCGGAATCTGAAGCAATGTCACGTCGGTAGGACATCTTTAAGTAAGGATATTCGCTGAAGTCATATACCTTTCCTGTCTGCTCATAAAAGTTGGTATAGTTCATATCACTTCCGGTGGTATGATACAGACGCATAAAGGAACGATCCTCAGCTTCTGTGTTTCCTTCAACTACAGTACCCTTTGCTACAAAGGTCTTGCTTGTAAGGTTTGAAACAGCCGCCGCCTTAACCTTAGCCTCGGTGTCAAAGGACATAACAACGGGCTCGGGCTTTGCGGGAAGGTCTACAACTACCTGAGTTGTAACAAGAGAACGTTGGAAAGGAACATCACCGATAAGGATCTGTGCATCTGCGGTGTAAGTGCCCTTGCCGTAAGGTGTAATTCTTTCGATTTTAGCATTTGCAGTGCTGAATTCAACGGTTTCGTATTCCTTTTTAAGCTCTTCAACAACGTCCGCAACTGTCTCTTCAATCATGCCTGCCGCTTTTTCCTCAGCTGCGTTAATGTTTTCCGCATCGCAGAAACTGATGGAGAATTTGCCATCCTCTTCAGCCTTTTTAAGTGCTTCTGTAAGCACTGCCGCTTTGTCATCCTCGGGCATAGCGCCTGCATAAGCCACTGCCATTTCCTCTGTGGGGAAGAAACCGATGTATTCTATGTAACAAGGCTTACCCTCGTTACGGTTGGAAAAGTCAATTCTGAGAGTAGTGAACTTACCCTTCCAGTTTTCACGGCTTCCGATACCGTCGATAAACGAAGCACCGTTGCTTACAATTCTACCGTCAACGTAGGTGTTATATGTACCTGTAGCGGTATTAAGCACTGTTAAAGAAAAACCTTTGCCGCAAACAGGGCTTATGCCCGCATAAGCCGCAGAAAGTCCTGCAACCTTGTCCTCGTCCGCGGTACGGTCTGTATCAACGTAAAGGTCAATAGTATTGCTTTCGTAATCGGGATAGCTTGCGCTTATTGCAAAGTAAGGATATGCCTGAACATAGAAGTCATCCACCGCATCAACAGGCATGTAGTTCATACTGTCATTTGCGGGAGAATAGTAAAGCGCGGTCTTGCCGTCAACAGTTTCGATAGAGGCACCTGTTCCGCCGATGGTCATGCTCTTGATGTCCTCTTCGTTATTGAATTGGAACACCACAGGTTCTTCGGGAGCTTTTACGTTAACTACTGCAACGTTACTTGCTTCCGTGCCGTTTATCTTGACCATATAATAGTAGTTGCCTATCTTATCAAGGTAATCGGTTGTATAGGTTTCGGAAGTAGCACCTTCGATAGCTACGGGATTTGCACCCATGGCATCGTCGCACTTGTACCACTGATACGAAGTTGCCTCACCCTCGTTTACGTAAACCTTAAGAGTAGTACTGGGACCGGGCTCGCAAAATACGTCATCCACAAATACGGGAGGCATTTCCTTTTCGGCAATAGCCACGGTAAGCTCGGTTTCCGTAATGGTACGGCGATATGTTATGTCGCCCACCATTATCTTCAATGTAAACGTATAGCTTCCCTTGGTAAGAAAATCGGAAGGAGTAAACTCGCCGTCATCCGAGACGGTAAGCACTACGTTGTTAATTCCCTTATCCTTAATTGCCTGAATAGCATCTTCAGCGGCATTTCTGACAGCCGCCTCGGCATATGCCGCCGCGGCAGTTGCGGAAGAAGCATAATTTATCTCAATATCATTGCTCTTCACTGCATCGATAATGCTCTGTGCATCGTCGTCATGAGGCATTGCGCCTGCGTAAGCCAGCGCCATTTCCTCCGTGGGGAAGAAACCTAAATATTCAATATAGTAGGTTTTTTGGCTGTTGGAGTCGTCGGTTGTATTGGAAGCGTCAATACGGAGATTATTAAGCTTGCCGTACCACGCATCATAACCTACACTTCCCGCAGTTCCGTTCTTAACCGCAACACCGTCAACGTAGTTTTTATACTTCTTTGTGAGAGCATTTACTACGGTGGTATGGAAACCGTCTCCAACGGATGTGCTCATACTGTAATATGAGTTTGAAACAGTCCAGTTGGTTGTCGTTTCATTGTGACGGTCTGTGGAAAAATAAAGGTCAAGAGTATTTGCGGCAACATCCGGGTTTGAGGACTTTACAACTATATAAGGGTAACCCTGAACGTAGAAATCCGCACAATTTGCAAGGTCACCGAAGAATACACGGCTATCCTTACTTGTAGCAACAAAGGAGAATACATCATTGCCGTTTACGGTGGTGAAAGCCTTGTTCGAAGCATTGCTCAGCGAAACGTAACTTAAATCATCGGGGTTGTTGAACATAAACACAACAGGCTCGGTAGGCATAGTAGCGGTAACCTTCGCAACTGCGCTTTCGCTGTCGTTTACCTTTACCATATAGTAGGATGTACCTGCCACATCGAGGTAAGGTGTAGTATACTCGGCACTCGTTGCACCGTCGATGGCTACGGGGTTTGTACCCTGTGCGTCATCGCACTTATACCACTGATAAGAAGTTGCTTCGATATCGGTAACCTTTGCCGTGAGCTTTACCTGAGGACCCACAACAGATGTTACGTCATCAACACTTACCGCCGCAGAGCATACGCAAAGCATGCACATAACAAGCAGTGAAACAACCGTGAGAATTCGCATAAATCCGTTTGTTTTCATGATTTTGTCCTTTCATTTTATATTATTTAATAATAAACCAAAGCATTCAATAAGCAGAAGACCGCATTTATGAAGAATACATCTTATTTATTATCACAAATATGACATTTATATCATATTATGATTATATTTTATCATAATTTATTCAATATATCAATGCCGAAATTATATAAATTCGTGCCAAAAATCTTTTATGGTAAAATACTTGTAAAAAAATTATGATTTGCCCGATGTGATTTTTCGAATAATATCTTATCTAATATTATATATACAAAATGATGACTTGTAAATTGAAAAAATAATGATACGATTAATAAAATCAACGAAATATTAAAAAAACAGTTTTTCAAAAAAATGCCAAAAGTAAAGGCAGTACCGCAAATCACATATAATACCATTGCGAAATTTCAATACATCAATCGTTTTTATTCCACTTTGATTACAATTTTCACATTATTTACTCAATGTATATGCCTGTTTGTCTCAGAAACGAAGAAAAACCGCAAAAAGGCGGCTTTTCAGTTAGGATTTTTAAGTCATAAGTTAAGGAATAAAACCGCGACGCGGTTTTCAACGTTAATTTTGCATTTTTCATTCTGCATTCTGCATTTTTGTATCCCTCCACCAAGCAAAGCTTGGTCCCCAACGTTACTGCATAGCAGTAATGTGCCCTTATAGGCAAGGGTTTGTATCCCTCCACCGGCGTCCGCCGGTCCCCAACGTTACTGCGTAGCAGTAATGTGCCCTTATAGGCAAGGGAGGCTTATATTTCTAATTTTTTATGATAATAACAGACACGACTTTGTACTGAATTTATGTCTGTGTATAAAGAAAAATATTGTACTCTCTGCCTCCCTTTAGGCAAGGGTATGTATCCCTCCACCGGCATCCGCCGGTCCCCCTCCCTTTAGGCAAGGGAGGCTTATATATCTGATTTTTTATAATAATAACAGACACGGATTTGTACTGAATTTATGTCTATGTATAAAGAAAAATATTGCAGTATCAGCCTCCCTT
>SVTI01000087.1 GCA_015063855.1 Oscillospiraceae bacterium | reverse complement strand
TCAACGTGGCTTTACGTTCTCCTCATCCGTCATTTAAAATAATTACCAAACGAGTTTAGTAATTATTTCAAATGACACCTTCCCCGCTGGGGAAGGCAACACATATAGTGCGAACACACCGCTAAACTATAATTTATCACTCACTTTATTTCGGGCACTAAACACAAAATTACACTTAACTCAAAGCCCGAAGCTTGCCAGCGGGTGCTACCCGTAAACTACAATTTATCGGTGAGTTTACTGTACTTTTCACTTCGGGCATTAAATATTAGATTATTGCAAACCCCGAGACCGAAAAACAGAATGTAGGGTAATATCTTACCGGTAAATTGAAATATATTTCGTTACCGAACGTCTTGACATATCTATATAAAGTATATTATAATATATTATGTATAAATATATTCAATCCAAGGAGATTCAAACTATGAAATACAAGGGCATGGCCACAAGAGAAATTGCATTCCCCATAGGCGGTATCGGTTCCGGTTGTATAAGCCTGGCAGGCTACGGACGTCTCGTTGACTGGGAAATTTACAATAAACCCGCAAAGGAAACAGAAAACTTCTATACCCACTTTGCAGTTAAGGCAGAGTGCGAGGGCAAGATAGTTGACACAAGAATATTGCAGGGCGACTACTTAAAGAGCTACATGGGTCCTACCATCAAGGGTGACTATATGGGCTACGGTCACGGTCCTACAACTTATACAATGGCGGCTATGCCTCACTTTGAGGATACCGAGTTTGACGGCGAATTCCCCTTCGCTACCATGAGCTTCAAGGACAGACATTTCCCCGGTGACGTTAAGCTTACAGCCTTCAACCCCTTCATTCCTCTCAACGAGGACGATTCATCGATCCCCGCAGCATTCTTTGAGGTAGAATTTACAAACTATACAGGTAAGGTGATGACCTATACCGCGGCCTTCTCCTGTAAGAATCCCCATAAGGAAAAGGCGATGAACAAATATACCCGTGAGGGCGATATTTCAAGAATTTACATGTATTCGGACGAGCTTGGCGAAGACGAGATCGGCTATTCTGATATGACTATTGCCACCGACTGTCCCGACCTTTCCTACCAGGAAATGTGGTACAGAGCAGGCTGGAAGGATGATGTTATTACATATTGGCGCCAGTTTAATGAGAACAGCAAATTTGAAAACCGTGTTTATACCGATTACAGTGAAAGAGGAGGCGACCACTCCACCCTTGCTCCTTATGTAACACTTCAGCCCGGTGAAACAAAGAAGATAAGATTTATCCTTTCTTGGAACGTCCCCAACAACTATAACTACTGGACTCCCTACAAGGTTGAAAAGGACGGTAAAGAGGTAGACTATACATGGAAGAACTACTATGCAAAGCTCTTCAAGAACTCTGAGGCTTCCGCGCTTTACTCCTTCAAAAATTGGGACCGACTCTACGGTGATACACTCCGCTTCAAGAACGAGTTCTTCTCCCAGACTCTTCCCGGTAAGATCAAGGATGCTATCGCTACCGCTATAAGTGTTCTTAAGTCTCCTACCGTATGGCGTTTGGAGGACGGTTCGCTCTATGGTTGGGAAGGTTGTCTTGAGCATGTTGGTGCTTGTGAAGGCTCATGTACTCACGTATGGAGCTACGCTTATGCACTCTGCTTCCTTTTCCCCAGACTTGAGAGATCCATGAGAGACCTCGACTATAAGTATAACTATAAGCCCGGCGGTAAGATGGAGTTCCGTATGGCACTTCCTCTCGGACGCCCCGACTATGTTCCTTTCCATGCTTGTGTAGACGGACAGATGGCAGGAGTATTCAAGACCTACCGTGACTGGAAGATCTGCGGCGATGATGAATGGCTCAAGAAAAATTGGGAAAGAGTAAAGGGCGCCCTTGCTTACGCATGGGATGAATCCAACGAAGAATATTGGGACAGAAACAAGGACGGTATCTTAGAGGGACGTCAGCACAATACCCTTGATACAGAGCTGTTCTCTGCTTCCTCATGGCTTGAGGGCTACTACCTCCTCGCACTTAAGGCAGCTTCCGTAATGGCAGACTACCTCGGCGAGCATGATCAGGCTGACGAATACAGAGCATTATATGCAAACGGTAAGAAGTACCTTGAAGAAAATCTCTTCAACGGTCAGTACTACTATCAGAAGATAGACCTCGGTGACTATAGCCTTGTTGAGCCCTTCGATGATGCGGCAGGTGTATGGAACGAGGAAGTAAACGAAATTAAATATCAGATCGGTGAAGGCTCTGAGATCGACCAGGTCGGCGCTCAGTGGCACTCCGATATTATCGGTCTCGGTGATATCTTCGATAAGGAGAGAGTAAAGTCTGCGGTTGACTTTATGTATCACCACAACTTCAAGCAGTCTATGCGTGAGCATACTAATATATGGAGAATATACTGTCTCAACGACGAGAAGGGTGCGGTTATATGCGACTATCCCGAGGGCGCACGTAAGCCTGCGGTTCCTCTGGCTTATGCAGAGGAAACAATGCACGCCTTTGAATATATGCTGGCAGCACAGCTTATTTCCGCAGGCTTCATTGATAAGGGTCTTGAGGTCATCGACGGTGTGCGTGACCGTTATGACGGTACAATGCGTAACCCCTTCAACGAGATGGAATGCGGCAACCACTATTCGAGAAATATGTGTACCTTCTCATATATTCCGATCCTCTCCGGCTTTGAATTTGATATGCCTCACTGTATGATAGGCTTCAAGCCCATGCTTTCGGGCTACTTCAAGGCTATCTGGTCTCTTGACTGCGGTTGGGGTAATGTTGAGTGCAACGATGGTGAGATCACAGTTAATATTATCTCCGGCGCACTTAAGCTTGACGAGCTTCGTGTCCCCTTTGATAATGCAGTTAAGGTAGTTGTTGACGGAGTGGAGCTTCCCTCTGATTCCTACAGAGTTGAGGGCAGAAGCGTATTCTTTAATAATAAGACCGAGATAACAAAGAATGTAAAGGTATACGGTGCATAATATGTATACTCCGAGAAAATTTGAAAAAAAGGAAAAGCCCTATAAATTCCTGACTCTCAGCTTCGATGACGGTGTTACTCAGGATGAGCGCTTTATCGAATTGCTTGATAAGCATAATATTCTTTGTACCTTCAATATAAACTCAGGCCTCTTTGGTAATAAGCATTTTATCGAAGGGGATACCTGGAGAGTAGACCATTCAGAGGTAGACCGTGAGGTGGCAGAACGCATCTACGTAAACCATGAGGTTGCGGCTCACAGCCTTACCCACCCCCGACTTGACCTTCTCTCAAAGGAGGAGCTTCTCCACGAGGTGGGAGATGATGTCAAGAATCTTCGTGAGGTGTCGGGACAGAATGTATGGGGTATGGCTTATCCCGGAGGTCCATTCTTTAACGATTTTGTTATAGAGACCCTCCTTGAGAATACTCCCATAAGATATGCAAGAGACATTCAGTCTACATATAATTACGATATGCCCGACAATCTCATGATCTGGCATCCCACCTGTCATTGGAGGGACGAAAGAGTTGATGAGATGATCGAGAAATTTATAGCTCTTGAGCCCACAGAGGACTGTTTGCTCTATATCTGGGGTCACAGCTATGAGTTTGATATCTATAACGCCTGGGAGAGAGTGGACGAGCTGCTCTCCTCTATGGCAAACAAAGAGGGAATAACCTATGCCACTAACGGCGAGATAGCCGAATACATAATGAATAATACGGAGAAAATATGAGTATTGTAGATTTTTCTAAAGCAAAATGGATATGGGGTAAGGATAATAAGACTGCCGACCAGCACCTTGTAATAAGAAAGAGATTCGAGCTTGAGACCGTACCCGAAAAGGCTGAGGCTTACATCTCATGTGACACCAAGTTCTGGATGTGGATCAACGGTGAGCTTGCAGTGTTTGAGGGCGGAGTTTTCCGTGAAAGCGTTACCGGCGGCTATGCCGAATGTGTAGACCTTGCACCCTATCTTAAGAAGGGTGAAAATGTTATCGCATTCCTTGTGTGGTACTACGGTAACGGCGGACGTAACAATACAGACAGCGGCGAGGCAGGTTTTATATTACGTTGTGATGAGCTTGAGCTCTATTCGGATGATAGCTTCAATGTTGCGCCACATCCCGCTTATGTCAAGACAGGCGAGCCCCATCCCGCATATCTCTTCGGCGGTGACAACACAGGCTTTGATGCTCACCTTGATTTCGGTGATTTCACCGATATAGATTTCAATGAGGTTGAATTCGAGCCGGCTACAGTATATCCTAACAATGTTTGGGGCGAGCAGACTCTTTCTCCTCTTCCTCTTTTAAAGCTCTTCGACGAGGAGGAATGTGACTACGATGAGACCGATACAGGTGTTATCGGACATCTTCCTTATGCTATGACCTTCTCCGCTTGTTTTGAAATAGTTGCACAGGGCGGAGAGATCATCGATATCCGTTCAGACCGCTATAATGTAAACGGCGGCCCCGGTGATGAATTCCATAACTACAACGGCCATCGTATCGAATACACCGCCAAGGAAGGTAAAAACAGCTTCTTCTGTCCCATGTATCTCTATGGTGAGAAGATGATCGTTACATTCCCCGAAACAGTTAAATTAAAGAAGCTTTCCTACCGTGAAAGCGGTTATGATACCAAGCGTATCGGTAACTTCAAAACAGATAACGAAATATTCAATGCAATGGTAGAGAAGTCTATTCGTACACTCTACGTTTGCATGAGAAACAACTTCATGGATTGTCCCGACAGAGAAAGAGGTCAGTGGATCGGTGATGTTTCTGTTCAGGCTCCTCAGGTCTTCTTTGTCTTTGACGATGAAGCAAAGAAGCTTCTCAAGAAGTCTATCTCCGACTTTATCAATCTTCGTAAGGGCGATGTGCTTGTGGGTAATGTTCCCGGACATCATTTCTCCGAGCTTCCCAGTCAGAGCCTTGTTGCAATCAGCAAATTCGGTCTTCTTGGTGAATATTATTCCTATTCCCTTGATGCCGAAATGCCCGAGATGGCACTTGAGCCTGTTGTTAACTATCTGAAGCTCTGGCAGTATGATGACAGAGGTCTTCTTGTAGCAAGAGAAGGTAACTGGAGATGGTATGACCACCTCTGGAACTTTGATGAGGATGTACTTGAAAACTGTCTCTATGTTGCGGCTTGTAAGTATGCCCTTGAGATGGCGCAGCTCTGCGGCAGACATGAATTTGACGATTTCCTCAAGGAAAGAGTTGATACCCTTTCCGCTAATATCGAAAAGTATTTCTGGAAGGGAACACATTATGCATCAGGCAGCTTTGTGGATGACAGAGCAAATGCTATTGCTATGCTCTCGGGTGTTTGTCCTCCCGACAGATATCCCCATATTCGCAAGGTTCTCCTTACCGTATTCAATTCCACACCCTACATGGAACGCTTTGTTCTTAAGGCTCTGTGTGAGATGGGATATATTAAGGATGCATTCAACCGTATGATGTCACGCTACTATAATCTTGCGGTAAATGAGAATACCACCCTTTGGGAGGACTTCTATATTCTCGGTACACGTAACCATGCATGGTCAGGCTCTCCCCTTGAGATCGCCTTCAGATATCTCTTGGGTTTCAAGACAGAGGACGGCTTCAAAACCTATACCATCGATCCCGTTGACGGTATCTTTAAGAACATAGAATGTAGTTTCAATATTAACGGTGAGAATATTACTCTTTATCTGGAGGATGAAGACGGTAAGATGACACTGAAATAAAAAGATTTTAAGGATTTTATTATATGATTAACGTACCCGAAATGTTCGGAGAGCTTGTCTTTAACGACAAGGTTATGAAAGAGCGCCTCACTCCCGAGGTCTATAAATCCCTGCACCGTACTATAGGCAGAGGAAAACCCCTTGACTTAAATGTTGCAAATTCTGTGGCAAATGCCATGAAGGAATGGGCGATTGAGAAGGGTGCTACCCATTTTACACATTGGTTCCAACCTATGACAGGTATTACCGCAGAAAAGCATGACAGCTTCATATCACCTACGGGGGATGACGGAGTTATTATGGAATTCTCGGGCAAGGAGCTTATCAAGGGTGAATCGGACGCATCCAGCTTTCCCTCGGGTGGTCTTCGCGCTACCTTTGAGGCAAGAGGATATACCGCATGGGACCCCACCTCCTATGCATTTATAAAGGATAACTCACTGTGTATTCCCACCGTTTTCTGCTCATGGGGCGGGGAAGCGTTAGATATGAAAACTCCTCTGCTTCGTTCCATCGAGGCGGTCAACCGTCATGCCAAGAGAGTTTTAAAGGCTTTGGGAAATGAGGACATAAAGAGAGTTATATCTACGGTGGGTCCCGAGCAGGAATACTTCCTTATAGATAAGGAAATATTCTCTCAGCGCAAGGATCTGATATATTGCGGAAGAACCCTTTTCGGAGCACAGCCACCCAAGGGCCAGGAGGTGGAGCATCACTATTACGGTGCTATCAAGCCCCGTATCGGTGCATTCATGAAGGATCTTGACATTGAGCTTTGGAAATTGGGCATTCTTGCAAAAACAGAGCATAACGAGGCAGCTCCCGCGCAGCACGAGCTTGCCCCCATATATACAACCCTTAACACCGCGGCGGATCATAACCAGATTACCATGGAGACCATGCGGCGTGTAGCTGAAAAACACAATCTGGTATGTCTTTTACATGAAAAGCCCTTTGCCGGTGTTAACGGAAGCGGTAAGCATATAAACTGGTCTCTTTCCACCAATAAAGGACAGAATCTCTTTGAACCGGGTAAATCCCCCAAGGAAAACGCGCAGTTTCTCCTATTCCTTTCCGCTGTTATCCGTGCAGTAGACGAATATCAGGATATACTCCGTGCATCGGTTGCAACGGCAGGCAACGACCACCGTCTCGGTGCTTCTGAAGCTCCTCCCGCAATTATCTCCATGTTTTTGGGGGATGAGCTTACCGATATCTTAAATGCCATGGAATCGGGCGAGGAATATACCGAAAACGAGAAGACGGAGATGGAGATAGGTGTTGACGTTCTTCCTCATTTCCCCAAGGATACGACCGACAGAAACAGAACCTCACCCTTTGCCTTCACGGGTAATAAATTTGAGTTCCGTATGCCCGGCTCGGCGCTTTCGGTTGCCGGTCCCAGTACCGTTATAAATACAATCGTTGCCGACGTGCTTTCAGATTTTGCCGACAAATTAGAGGCAAGCGAGGATATTACAAGGACTCTTAACAAACTTATCCGCCGTACTATTCGTGAGCATAAGCGCATAATCTTTAATGGTGACGGTTATTCTGATGAGTGGAAGGAGGAAGCGGCGAGAAGAGGACTTTCCAATCTTCCCAAGACCGTCGACGCTCTTCCCGCACAGGTTGCGGATAAGGCGGTAGAGCTTTATGCAAGACATGCTATATTTACAAAGAAGGAGCTTGAATCCCGTTATGAGATCCAGCTTGAAAGCTATTGCTCCACTCTTGAGATCGAGGCGGCAACTATGCTTGATCTTGCAAAGAAGGATATCATCCCTGCGGTTAATCGTTATGTTACAGAGTTATCCGAATCCCTTGTTATCCAGAAGAAGGCAGGAGCAAGAGTTTGTATAGCTACTGTTACAGAGCAGGATCAGTTATCTCTTCTCTTTGATGAGCTATACAAAAGCACGATTAAATTAGAAGAGGCTGTGAGCTGTATCCCCAATTACAAGAACGATATCGAAGCAAAGGCGAGATATCTCTGTGATACGGTTCTTGTCAGAATGGCGATACTTCGTGATACCTGTGACAAGATAGAGGAAAGTACACCTGCCGATATGTGGCCTATGCCCGATTACGGTGTGCTCATGTTTGATATATAATATATATAAGGAAGGAAGTAGTTATATGTTTTATCTTTGGATAGGCGCTTTATCGGTATTTCTTGTCCTTGAGCTTCTAACCCCTCAGCTTGTATCAATCTGGTTTGCTGTAGGCTCTTTAGGTGGACTTGTCGCTTACAAGCTTTCTGCTCCCGAATGGTTACAGATCACTGTATTTGCAATTGTAGCAGTCATTGCTCTTGCTTTGACAAGACCCCTTTATAAAAAATACGTACAGACGAAGATCGTTCCTACAAACTCTGATCGACTTATCGGTAGGCAGGCTGTGGTGGTTGAGGATATTGACAACATATCAGCAAAGGGAAGTGTCAAGATTGACGGGCAGTTCTGGTCCGCAAGAAGCGTTGATGACGACCCGATTGCCAAGGATACCGTCGTAAATGTCGAAAGAATCGAAGGCGTAAAGCTTATCGTAAATATTAAATAACCGAAAAAGGAGATAGTTATGGAAATAGTTATCGGTATTGTTATTATAGTAGCAATTTTGATCATCGCCAATATTAGAGTTGTTCCCCAATCGGATGCTTACGTGATTGAGCGTCTCGGTAAGTATGAGACTACCTGGCATACAGGTATGCACGTTAAGATACCCTTTGTGGACAGAATAAACAAGAGAGTTTCTCTCAAGGAGCAGGTAGTGGATTTTCCTCCTCAGCCGGTTATCACAAGGGATAACGTAACGATGCGTATCGACACAGTAGTATATTTCCTGATAACCGATCCCAAGCTCTATGCTTACGGTGTTGAGAATCCCTTGCAGGCTATAGAGTTTTTAAGCGCGACCACACTAAGAAATATCATCGGTGAGATGGAGCTCGACGAAACTCTTACCAGCCGTGATGTTATTAATACCAAGCTTCGTACCATTCTTGACGAAGCTACCGACCCTTGGGGTATCAAGGTCAACCGTGTTGAATTAAAGAACATTCTTCCTCCTCCCGAAATACAGGATGCTATGGAGAAGCAGATGAAGGCGGAGCGTGAGCGCCGCGAGCAGATTCTTCGTGCAGAGGGTGAAAAGAAGGCAGCTGTCCTTGTTGCAGAGGGTAAGAAGGAAAGTACCATTCTTACCGCGCAGGCAGAGAAGGAAGCGGCTATCCTCCGTGCAGAGGCTATAAAGGAAGCAACTATTCGTGAAGCAGAGGGTCAGGCTGAGGCTATACTTAAGGTTCAGGAAGCGACCGCTCAGGGTATTGCAAAG
>SVTI01000086.1 GCA_015063855.1 Oscillospiraceae bacterium | reverse complement strand
TCTCCTCATCCGTCATTTAAAATAATTACCAAACGAGTTTAGTAATTATTTCAAATGACACCTTCCCCGCTGGGGAAGGCAACACATATAGTGCGAACACACCGATAAACTATAATTTATCGTTCACCCTACAACAGGAATCAAAGGAATGATTATTGCAAATTCCATACTTGGGTGCAACCGAAAAAACGGTATTTCGAATGCGATTCAGCATTCAAAATACCGTTGTTTTGTTTATTCATATATAGAAAAATGCGTAAGTTTATGCCAATTTTTCGATTGCCGCAAGCTTTACGCAGAGACAGAGCGCCTCGCATGCCTGCTCAAGCTCATTGAGAGGAGGGAATGTGGGAGCGATACGGAGATTGCTGTCACGGGGGTCCTTACCGTAGGGGAAGGTAGCACCTGCAGGAGTGAGGTTTACTCCGAGATCGCACATCATTTCATATACTCTCTTTGCTGTGCCGTCCATCGTATCAAGGGAGATAAAGTAACCGCCCTCGGGCTTTGACCACTTTGCAATACCAAGACCTGTAAGCTCGCGTTCAAAGATCTCGTCAACAAGCTTGAACTTGGGAGCGATGATCTCAGCATGGCGTTTCATCTGTTCAAGGACGCCTTCCTTAGTCTTAAAGAACTTAACGTGACGCATCTGGTTGAGCTTGTCGTGACCGATGGTCTGAACCGACATCTGCTTCTTTATAGCCTCGATGTTGTGCTTGCTGGATGCAATTACCGAAACTCCGGAGCCGGGGAAGGAGATCTTTGAAGTAGAGGTGAAAATATATACCATATTTTCATTACCGTACTTCTTTGCTTCCTCAAGAAGGTTGAGCTGAGTTGCAAGATTATCATAGAGGAAGTGGATGGTGTAAGCATCATCCCAGAAGATTCTAAAATCCTTAGCCTTGGGAGCAAGCTTGGCAAATCTTGTGATAACCTCGTCGGAGAAAATAACACCTGTAGGATTGGAGTACTTAGGTACACACCAGATACCCTTGATGCTCTCATCCTCGGAAACCAGCTTTTCAATCTGATCCATATCGGGACCGTCTTCCTTCATATCAACAGTAATGAGCTCCATACCCATTCTCTGTGTGATGGAGAAGTGTCTGTCATAGCCGGGAGCGGGACAGAGAAATTTGATCTTACCCTGAGCTGCCCAAGGAGTAGATCCCTCTTCTTCAACACCGAAGATCATATTTCTTGCAATGGTGTCGTACATAAGGTTAAGACTGGAGTTGCCTCCGATGATAAGACAGTCGGCGGGAATGCCGAGAATCTCAGAGAAGAGTCTCTTGGCACCGGGAATACCGTCAAGAAGACCGTAGTTACGGCAGTCTGTTCCTACCTCTGTAACGCAATCCTCCTTGGTTTTGAGAACGCTTAACATATCTTGAGTAAGGTCGAGCTGCTCCTTTGCAAGAATACCTCTTGCCATGTTGAGATTAAGCTTTTTTGACTTTAATTCTGCATATTCCTTGTCGAGCTCAGTCTTGATCTCATTGAGCTCTGCGGAAGATAATTTTGTGTATTCCATTTGTTCTTTTGCTCCGTAAATAAAAATTTCCTTAATTTCGCCCCTCACCTTATCGGTGCGGGGCGAAGGGTTATTGTTAGTATATTATGCTGCAGTTGTATCAGACTCTACTGTTGTTTCATCTGCAACGGTAGTTTCCTCTGCGGGCTCTGTCGCGTCTGCTACGGTTGTTTCAGCAGAAGTATCGTGAGCACTTGCATCGTGGTCTGCAACACCGTCGCCGTCGTGATCATGCTCAACGGGAGCGGTTTCGATAGGTGCAGTACCGCCTGCAAGAGTTGTGGTCTCGTCAGCGATAGCGGAAGCGGGAACTGTATCGGAGATTTTCCAGAGGTTATCTGTATTGATCTTGATATCATCCTTACGCTTTTCGATCATCTTGGTCTCGTATTCTGTCATTGCCTCGGAAACGATGGAGCTTATTGCATCAGCCTTCCACTTAGCAACGCCGTCGCCGTCAAAGTACATTACATGGTAACCGTATTCGGTCTTAACGATGTCGGTATCGCCTTCTTTTCTTGCAGCATCAAAGAGCCAATCGTTGAACTCTGCAACCATTGTACCTTCGGTAACGTTTTCATAGAAGGAGGATCCGTCCTCATTGTACTTTTCTGCAACTGCTTCGAAGGCTTCAGCGCCCTTCTTGCCCTTGTTATACTCAGCGAGAACCTCTTCAGCCTTAGCCTTAGCCTTCTTGTCGGAGCCGTACTTGTCCTCGGTGAGAAGGATATGGTGAACATTCTTTGTAGCGGAATCGTCTGTGCCTGCTTCCTTTGTGAGAAGGAATACTGTGTAGATACCGGAACCGGTCTCGACCTTTACAGCCTCGCCTGCCTTGTGACCGTCCTTGAATGCCCAATCACCGAAATCATTGGCATCGTCATACTTTTTATCCTTGCTTTCGGCAGTCTTTGATTCGATCTCTGCCTCGAGTTCCTCCTCGGTCAAGGGATCCGTAACGTCCTCAGCACTGTTAAGTGCAGTAAGGTGGTCCTTTACGAAGGTCTTGAATGCTTCAATCTTGGCATCCATGCCTTCTGCTGCATTGATCTTCTCTAAGAGAGTATCTGCATCGTTGGAAGCCTGAGCGGAAATCTGATCCTTCTGATCGTCGGTTACATTTGCTGCATCCTCGGAGCTGATGTTACCGAATTCGAAGGAGTAGTAGTTAACCGTTTCAATGTCAGCTGCGTTATCCTTCTTGTAAGCGTCGAGCTGCTTGTCGGTTACAGCTGCGCTCTTATCATCGTTGATCTTTTCCTTATACTTTGCAGCAAAGATCTGAAGCTCAAGAACGTCTCTTACGTCCTGCTCCTTAACGGCATTTCCGTAGAGCTTCTTGAGGTATTTGTCGAGATCGAGCTTTTCCTTCTTAGCGGTATCTTTGAGACTTTCGATGTATTCATCGATATCCTTGTCAAGATCCTTGTACTCGAACTTATTGGCAATAGCCTCCTCTGCATAACAGAGATCGGACTGGATCTGGTTAGCTGCCATGTTTATAAAATACTCATGCCATGTCTGAGCCTGTCCTGACTGAGTACCGTAGTCATAGTACTGTGTGGAGAGGGACATGGTAAAATCGGGAGCAGTCTGGCTGGGAGCCATGTTTGCGAGCATAGCACCGTAACCGTCCTTTGCATTGTAAACGGCGTTGAGATAACAATATGTGAACATACAGTTATTTACTTCATAGTTTTCGGTCTCAAAGGAGATAAGTCTTCTCTGGGGACCACCATTGTTGAGGTATTTTGAGTAAGCTATCGCACCTGCTACAGCTGCAACTACAAGAGCAACCATAACTATAAGTGCAATTGTAATAGTTCTTTTTGTGTGTTGCTTTTCGGTAAGCGGCTTTTTAACGTTGGTAGACATAATATTTCCTTTCTTTATGTAAAGATATATTTGATTTAGTATACACCCGAAATGTGTACGGTAAGTGAACAACTTGTGAACATAGTGTATTTGATTGCTGTTATAGTAAGAAATATTCCTATTTATTGAGTTTGGTTTGAGCTTTTTGGCTTATTATAATGATATCAGAAGAATATATCAGGAGAAAAACAGTAATGAACAATGAAAATAATATAAAGATCTTTGAGGAAACAGATTTAAAAACAATTGAAAAATCAATGCAGAATTTTACCTCTCAAATGCAACTGTATCAGGCTGTTATCAAGGAGGTCAAAACAAAGCTGGAAATACTAAACGATGAGTTTAATTTTAATCATAAGCATAACCCGATCCATCATATCGAGTCGAGATTGAAATCTCCTCAAAGTATTGTCGAAAAAATGAGAAGAAAGGGTGTCAGCCTTGATATCGACACACTAAAAAGAGAGCTTAACGATGTTGCGGGCATACGTGTTATATGTAAATATGTTGAGGATGTCTATTCGATAGCAGAAATGCTGACCTCTCAGTCTGACGTGAAGCTTATTTGTACCCGTGACTACATAAGAAATCCGAAGGATAACGGCTACAGAAGCTTGCATATAGTTGTAGAGGTTCCCATATTTCTTGCCAACCGTGTGGAGAATGTAAGATGTGAGGTGCAGCTGCGTACCATAGCAATGGACTTCTGGGCATCGCTTGAGCATAAATTGAAGTATAAGACCGATTCGCAAATTCCCGAGGATATCAAGATAAGACTGAAGGAATGCGCTGAGGCGATCGCTTATATAGACAGCGAAATGGAACAGATACATAAGGAGCTTTCATAAAGACCGGCCGCCTTGAAAAGGGCGGTCTGTTTTATATAATATGAAATTGCGTTACTTCGGGCATTGAAGAAACAACCTTATGCATGGTTCATGCCCGATCATCGGTGCGTCGCCACCGCAGTGGCGTACAAAACGCAACCGCCAAAGGCGGCTCACAGCGGAGGAGGCCGACACCTGCTTTTTTTATTTATAGGAAATTGCTTCATTTCGTGTGGGTTGTTCGCACTGCAGAAATGGGCGAAATTCGGTGCGCCCGGCGGCGCTTTTTTATTTTATGAAAAACTACGTAGCTTCGGTGCCGGGAATTAGAAATTCGGATGTAATATATTTGAGTTTTCGGTTAATAATAAACACAGTAATGAAATTATCCCTTCGGAGGATGAAATGGCAGAAGTTATACTGAAAATGACAAATATAAAAAAAGAGTTTTCGGGTGTAAAGGCCCTGAAGAATGCCTGCCTTGAATTGAGAGGCGGAGAGGTCCATGCCCTTATGGGAGAGAACGGCGCAGGCAAGTCCACCCTTATCAAGGTGCTGTGCGGTATTCACCGTCCTGACGGCGGCGAGATAGAATATTTCGGGGAGAGGGTGTGCTTCCCCGATATAGCCTCCTCTCAGGCGGCGGGGATAAGCGTTATACATCAGGAGCTTAATATGATGAACCATCTGACGGTGGCTCAGAATATATATATCGGTAGAGAGCCGATGAGCCTTGGTATGATAGACGATCGAAGAATGACGGAGGATGCCGCAAGGCTTTTTGATAAAATAGGGGTTAAGATCGACCCTTCGGTGGTGCTCGGGAGCTTGACTGTAGGTAAGCAGCAGATGGTGGAGATAGCAAAGGCTATATCCCGTGAATGCAGATTGCTTATTCTTGATGAACCTACCGCCGCACTTACCCAGCCTGAGGTTGAGGAGCTGTTTAAGATAATGAACGAGCTTCGGGATAAGGGAATCGGTATGATATACGTTTCCCATCGTATGGACGAGATCAACCGTATCTCGGACAGAGTTACCGTTATGCGGGACGGAGAATACGTAGGTACTGTAGATACCGATAAGACGACCAAGGATGAGATAGTTCACATGATGGTGGGCAGAGTCATCTACGGCGACAAGAAGGAAAAAAGTAATGTCCCCGACAATGCGGAAACGGTTCTTGAGGTCAAGGAGCTGTGTGCAGGCAATTCGGTCAAAAACGTAAGCTTTAAGCTCAGAAGGGGAGAGATACTTGGTTTTGCGGGACTTATGGGTGCAGGAAGGACCGAGACCGCTAGAGCTATATACGGAGCAGATGTCAAGGAGTCGGGTGAAATATATATTAACGGTATCAGAGTAGATATTTCCTCTCCTGAGGATGCGGTAAATCAAGGGATATGCTATCTCTCCGAGGATAGAAAGCACTACGGTCTTATGCTGTCCAAAAGTGTTGCCGAAAATACCGTTCTTGCTTCTCTCGGCGATTTTGTAAACATGGGATGGATAGATGATGCAGAGATAGAGCGGCAGGCAAAGGAAAAGAACGCTCTTTTGCGTACCAAGACTCCATCTATGGAGCAAAAGGTCAAAAATCTGTCCGGAGGTAATCAACAGAAGGTGATAGTCGCCCGATGGCTTATTAAAAATTCGGATATTTTTATTTTCGACGAACCCACAAGGGGGATAGATATTGGTGCCAAGAGTGAGATGTATGAACTGATGGAACGTTTGGTGTCCGAAGGTAAGTCTATAATCATGATCTCCTCCGAGCTTGCAGAGGTCCTTCGTTTAAGCGACCGTGTTATAGTGATGTGTGAGGGCAGAATAACGGGAGAGCTTGATATATCCGAGGCAAGTCAGGAAGAAATAATGAAATATGCAACAATGAGATCTTAAGGATGGTGTGGAATAATGAACGATATCAATATCGGAAGGGGAAAAATAAAGATAGGGCAGAATGTGATAATTTTGTTTGCCTTGGCAGCGCTTGTATTTGTGTTTTTTCTTCTAAACCCGAATTTTATAGATAAATATAATCTTGTCAGTATGGCGCAGTCCCTTGCACCCTATGCTGTTTTGGGTCTCGGTGTGACCTTTGTAATTGCTACGGGCGGTATAGATCTGTCTATAGGTACGGTTTGTATAGCCTCAGCCGTCATAGCGGGTAAGATGTATACCTCGGGTATATTGGGTGATAATCTTTGGTTGACCATACCCATAATGATAGCCATAGGAACCCTCTTTGGAATTCTTAACGGTTTTCTTGTGGCGCGGCTTTCCATGCCCGCATTTATCGCCACTCTCGGTACGATGATGCTCTCAAGAGGACTCTCCGCCCTGATAGTATCAGATCCGAACATCTTTTTTCCAAACGGTACGTGGTTCAACCGTACCTTTTCGAATAATAACGGTGTTCCCACCGGTCTTTTCTGGATAGCGGGCTTCACTCTTGTATGTATGTATCTTATGTATAAGAATAAAACGGGCAGATATATTCTTTCTATAGGCTCTAATGAGGAAGCGACAAGGCTGTCGGGTATCAATACAGCAAGGTATAAGATGACTGCATATACCCTTTCGGGATTGGGCGCGGGTGTGGCGGCTATATTCTGGGCATCAGCGTTTCCTACCGTGGCGGCGGCTACCGGTAACGGAATGGAGCTTGACGCAATAGCGGGTGTCTATATAGGCGGAACAAGTGCGGCAGGCGGCGTAGCATCCGTTTCGGGTTCTGTTATAGGTGCGGCGCTTCTTGTAGTTATCCGAAACGGTCTCAATATGATACTTGCAAATTTCGAGCTTAACCTCAATTCAACCTACGTTACCTACGTTCTTACAGGTATTATAGTGGTAGTGGCTGTGCTTATGGATGTTATTAAGACCTCAAAGGGAAAGCGTGTCAGGGTAAGAAAAAGAAAATGATTTTTTGGTTTAAAAGACCTTTTTATGCAGATACTATTTCCGTAATCAAATATAAGGAGATTTTCAGATGAAAAGATTTTTAAAAAGAGCTTTAATATTCTGTCTTTGCGCTGCAATACTTCTGTGCTTCACAGGATGCGGTAAAAAGAATAAGGACGACAAGGATAAGACTATCGCCGTTGTGGCTAAGGGCGAATCCCATGCCTTCTGGCAATCGGTCAAGAAGGGTGCGGAGGATGCAGCGGAAAAATACGGTTATAAGATAACATTCCGCGGGCCTGCCTCCGAGAGTGCAAAGGATCTTCCCTCCCAGCAGGAGATGGTTCAGTCAGCACTTTCAAATAACGTCAAGGGACTAGTCCTTGCTACCATCGGTGAAGGATTCGTGGATATGCTCTCTCAGGCTTATGATAAGAAGATTCCCGTGGTGCAGTTTGATTCGGGTATATGGGAGAATGACATCAGTGCCCTTGATGAGCAGAATAAGAATCCTATAGTAGCCTCGGTAGCTACCAGTAACAGACTGGCGGCAGGTCAGGCGGCAGAACATTTTTTTGAAGAGATAAAGGACGATATTGCCGAGAGTAACGGTGATTATGTAGTCGGTATCATTCAGCATGACCAGACTCAGACGGGGCAGGACAGAGCAGGAGGCTTTGAGGATCGATTCAAGGAGCTTGCTGATGCGGATGAAAGCACCAAAGGTAAGTATTCGGTAGTTAAGGAGATAAAGCCCGGTGATGCGGAGAATTCATATAAAACAGCTCTTGAAGCCCTCTATGAAAGGGGCGCACGGGCGATATTTATGTCAAACGAGGGTGTAGTCAAGCAGGTGTTCGACGCCATGGGTGCGGCAGGCGGTAAGTACGATGACATCGAATTTTGCGGTTTTGATGCAGGCTCAAAGCAAATCGAATGGATGAGATCGGAGGATGAAGCTGAGCTTGTGGGTGCTGTCGCACAGAATTCCTATGAGATAGGCTATAAGGCTGTGGAGCAATGCGTTTTTGCCATCGAAGGTAAGGACGTTGAAGATAACGTTGCCATATCAGGTGCATGGTGGGATAAGGATAACGTCGATCAGATGATAAAGGATAATCTTGTATATGAAGGTTAATGTATAGTTCATAGAATGTTATTTGTATATTAACATTTGTGTACTAAAATTGTAATAGCCACATCACAAGTTTTTGTGGTGCGGCTTATTACTTTTTTAATTTATGAAAAAACGCTTTGCTTCGGGCATTCAAACAAGCGGTGTTTGAATAGTTCATTCCCGATCATTGCCCACGGGTGCTACCCGTAAAATCATTTTGGAGGTATAAATAAATGGCAAAGAACAGATATATAGGACAGTATCCTGTTATCGGTATCCGTCCCACCATCGACGGAAGAAGAGGTCCCTTAAAGGTACGCGAAAGCCTTGAGGACCAGACAATGGCTATGGCAAATGCCGCAAAAAAATTATTCGAGGAAAACCTCTGCTACTCTAACGGTGAGCCCGTAAAGGTAGTTATCGCTGACACCACCATCGGCCGTGTGGCTGAGGCTGCTGCTTGCGCAGACAAGTTCCGCCGTGAGGGTGTTGACATCACTCTTACCGTAACACCCTGCTGGTGCTACGGTGCTGAGACCATGGACATGGATCCCCAGACCATCAAGGGTGTATGGGGCTTCAACGGAACCGAGAGACCCGGTGCGGTTTATCTCGCATCCGTACTTGCGACCCACGCACAGAAGGGACTCCCCGCATTCGGCATCTACGGTCATGACGTTCAGAATCTTGATGAGGTAGAGAACATTCCCTGCGACGTTAAGGAAAAGCTCCTTCGCTTCGCTCGTGCAGCTGTTGCGGTTGCTACCATGAGAGGTAAGTCTTACCTCCAGATCGGTTCAATCTGTATGGGTATCGGCGGCTCCATTATCGATCCCGACTTTATCGAAAGCTACCTCGGTATGCGTGTTGAGTCTGTTGACGAGGTAGAGATCATCCGCCGTATGTCCGAGGGCATATACGATGAGGCTGAGTTCCAAAAGGCTCTCAAGTGGACTAAGGAATACGCTAAGATCGGTTTTGACAAGAATCCCGAGGATATGCAGAGAACTGCTGAGCATAAGGAAGAGGATCTTGAGTTCGTTGTTAAGATGATGTGCATCATCAAGGATCTTATGAACGGTAATCCCAACCTTCCCGAGGGTTGTGAAGAGGAGGCTGTAGGTCATAACGCTAT
>SVTI01000085.1 GCA_015063855.1 Oscillospiraceae bacterium | reverse complement strand
AACCGAACAGTACTGCAAAGATCAAAATAAATATCACAATACCGAGCATGATTATTCCTCTTAATTGAGGATTTTTCTTTTTAATATGGAATTTCTGCTTAGAGGTATTGGTTCTTCTCTTGATCTCAAGATTCTTGATACTACCCTTAATCTTCTTTTCGTTACGAACAGCCTGACGGTTAGAGGGAGTCTGAGTCCTGATCCTTGCATTAAGCTCCTCGCGGCTGCGTCTCTGCTCATCCGCTCTTTGCTGTCTGGTAGGTTTCTTTTGAGGCTTAAGCTTTTTTTCGGGAGCAGACGAAGGCCTTCCTTTGATCGCTGCGTTATTAACGGGCGGTCTTTTTGCCGCTGCAGCTTTTTGCGGTGCGGGTCTCGCATTGGGAGCCTTGGGCTTGTGAGCAACGTTTCTTTTTACTCCCTGTTGAAGAGGAGGTCTGACGTTTTGTTTACGTGCAGACGTATTTACAGCGCTTTTATCAGCATTTTTGCTATTATTAATTTGCACGTTGTCACCTCCGTTAGATCAATAAAAATATGATATCATAAAACTAAGTAAATTGCAAGTAAAAGTTATCTCGTTCTTCTCTTTTTTGTGCCTTTGACCATCTTTTTAGAACTTGCCCATTTTGAACTTTTTGGCTTATATTCGCTTTTGGGCTTAGAGTTACTTTTAGCGGCAAATTCTCCCTTGGCAGGTTTAACAAGGCATTCCTTGGTATATCCGATAAGATCCTGTCTGCCTAATTTTATAAGGGCTTCACGAACAAGCTCTGCATTCTGCGGGCGGTTAAACTGTAAAAGCGCTCTCTGAAGCTGCTTTTCATGATAATCTGTAGTACAGTATACCTTTTTACCGGTCATAGGATCGATTCCGGTATAGAACATAACTGTGGAAGCAGTACCGGGGGTAGGATAAAAATCCTGAACCTGTTCGGGGGAGTATCCACCTTCCTTAAGATACAAAGCGAGCTTTAAAGCATCCTTCAATGTGCTTCCGGGGTGGCTTGACATAAGGTAGGGTACGAGATATTGCTCTTTACCGATACTCTTTGTAAGCTCAAAATAACGTTTCTTAAAACGGTTATAAACCTCAACGTCGGGTTTGCCCATATAATAAAGCACGTTTGAACTGCAATGTTCAGGCGCAACTTTGAGCTGACCGCTTACATGATCGCGAACAAGCTTTTTAAAGAATTCTTCGTTTTTGTCATAAACAAGATAGTCAAAACGTATTCCCGAACGAATAAATACCTTCTTAACCTTAGGAACCTTTTCTATCTCCTTTAACAACTTGATATATTCGCTGTGATCGACCTTCAGATTCTTGCACGGTGTAGGTGCAAGACATTTTCTGTTTGCACATATACCCGTTTTCTCCTGTTGCTTACAGGACGCATATCTGAAATTGGCTGTAGGGCCTCCGACATCATGTATATAACCCTTGAAATTGGGAACCTCGGTGATTTTTTTGGTTTCTTCAACACAGGATTCTATACTTCTCGATACAACACTTCTTCCCTGATGGAATGCAAGTGCACAGAAGTTACATCCACCAAAACAGCCTCTGTTATGAGTTACCGAAAGCTCAACCTCCTGAATACCGGGTACACCGCCAAGCTTTTCATAGACAGGGTGATATGTTCTCATATAGGGCAAGGAATAAACGTGATCTAATTCCTGCCTTGTAAGAGGAGGCATAGGGGGATTCTGTACAAGCATTTTACCATCGTAAATCTCGGTTACTGCTCTTCCCCTGACGTGATCATTTTCCTTATACTGAAGCGCAAAAGCTTCGGCATATATCTTTTTATCGGTTTTAAGCTCATTATAGTCATAGCCACCAACAGATTCATAATGAATTTTATCATCAGGATCACAGAGATATGCCGTGCCTCGTACGTCTCTTATTTTTTTGATCGGTATACCGCGGGAAAGAAGCTCTGCCAAACGAAGCAGAATATTTTCACCCATACCGTAGGTTAAAATGTCAGCTCTCGAATCGACCAAAATGCTTCGGCGCACTTTATTGTCCCAATAATCATAATGAGCAAAACGACGAAGCGAGGCTTCGAGTCCGCCTATAATTATCGGAACATCACCGTAAGCCTCCCTTATTCTGTTACAGTAAACTATAACTGCTCGGTCAGGACGAAGCCCCATCTTACCGCCGGGTGAATAATAGTCGGTACTTCTCTTACGCTTGGCGACGGTATAATGAGCAACCATGGAATCAATATTACCCGATGTGCAAAGAAAGCCTAATTTAGGTCTTCCGAATTCCTTGAAAGCTTCACAGCTTTTGTAATCGGGCTGAGAGAGTATAGCTACGTTGAATCCGGCATCCTCAAGCACTCTTGATATTATAGAAACACCAAAGGATGGGTGGTCTACGTAAGCATCTCCCGTTACGTAAACAAAGTCGGGAGCATCCCAGCCACGCTCAAGCATTTCACTTTTATTTATTGGTAAAAATCCTTTGTTCATTTAACACCTTAAGAATTAATTTAATAATTTATTATAACAGATATCAATGATAAATGCAAGTATTTAATAAATTTAGATTATCATCTTTTATACTCAAACAATACAAAAACAGAGGACAAATTCTTTCGAAATTGTCCTCTGGGATCTGTATTAATTTTTTATCTTTCAACCTCGACCATTCTGAACGCCTCAAGAATATCGCCTTCCTTGATATCGTTGAACTTATCAAGACCGATACCACATTCATAACCTGATGCAACTTCCTTTACATCATCCTTGAAACGGCGCAGCGAGGATATCTTATCTTCAAATATGATTACACCGTCACGAACAACGCGGATCTGCGCACTTCTGAGAATCTTACCGTCCTGAACGTAGGAACCGGCAATAGTACCAACGTTGGGAACACGGATAGTTGCACGAACCTCAGCCTGACCGAGACGCTCTTCCTTGTAGGTAGGAGCAAGCATACCCTTCATAGCGGCCGTGATCTCTTCAATACATTCGTAAATGATTCTGTATGTTCTTATCTCAACACCCTGTCTTTCGGACATGTCAAGTGCGTTTTTATCGGGACGAACATTAAAGCCTACGATGATAGCATTAGATGCTGCAGCAAGACTTACATCGCTTTCGATAATACCACCGACACCGGTGTGAATGATTTTAACCTTAACTTCATCATTGGAAAGCTTTTCAAGAGACTGTTTAACTGCTTCCGCAGAACCCCTTACGTCCGCCTTAACAATAATATTAAGCGTCTTTGCCCCGTCAGAGATAGCGGCAAAGAGATCGTCAAGAGATACAGCGGAGTTAGCCTTGAATATTTCGTTCTTGGCCTTATCGCGACGCTGTTCAGCGAGCTCACGGGCCTTCTTTTCATCCTCGACAGCGTTAAATTCATCGCCTGCAGAAGGAACCTCGGAGAGACCGATGATCTCAACGGGAATACTGGGACCTGCGGTCTTGACCTGCTTACCCTTATCGTCGGTCATCGCTCTTACGTGACCAACAGATGTACCTGCGATAACAACGTCACCTGCGTGAAGTGTACCATTTTGAACAAGAACGGTAGCAACAGGACCTTTACCCTTATCAAGCTTAGCCTCAATTATAACACCCTTTGCATGACGGTTTGGATTAGCCTTAAATTCCTTAACCTCTGCAATAAGAAGGATGTTTTCAAGAAGGTCTTCAATACCCATACCGGTAACTGCAGAAACGGGAACACAGATAACGTCACCGCCCCATTCCTCAGGAACAAGCTCGTACTGAGTAAGCTCCTGCTTTACCTGATCAGGATTAGCCGTAGGCTTATCCATTTTATTTATAGCAACGATTATATCAACACCGGCAGCCTTTGCGTGGCTGATTGCCTCAACAGTCTGAGGCATGATGCCGTCATCAGCCGCAACAACGAGAACTGCAATATCAGTAGCCATTGCGCCTCTTGCTCTCATTGTAGTAAATGCTTCATGACCGGGGGTATCAAGGAAGGTAATGGCATTACCGTCAATATCAACGGTATAAGCACCGATATGCTGTGTAATACCGCCTGCCTCTCCTGTGGTAACACTGGTATGTCTGATAGCGTCAAGAAGTGAGGTCTTACCATGGTCAACGTGACCCATTACGCATACTACGGGAGGACGTGTGATGAGGCTATCCTCGGTATCCTCTTCTGTATCGAATATCTGCTCCTCTATAGAAACGTTTGCTTCTTTAGTGATCTTAGCGCCCATTTCATCCGCTATAAGATATGCGGTATCATAGTCGACAGTTTCATTAACTGTTGCCATAACACCAAGCATCATGAGTTTCTTAACAACTTCGACTGCCTTGAGCTTAAGTCTTGCCGCAAGCTCAGAAACAGTGATCTCCTCGGGGAGTGAAACGTAAAGAACCTGCTTCTTAGCCATTTCCTGCTGACGACGGAGCTTATCCATAGCTTGCTTTTCTTTAGAAGCCTTATCCTTCTTGCCCTGAGGCCCCTTCTGATTCTGCTTCTTGAGCTTCTGCTTGGAATTACCGTAATCACGGTCAGAGGAATATCTATCGAGCTTCTCATCATACTTGGAAAGGTCGACAGTGCTGCTTCTTGTATCTACCACACGAACCTGAGACTTGTTACCGCGAGATGCAGAATCAATAGGCTGGGTGGGAGTCTTATTATCATTTTCATTGTGCTTCTTAGGAAGAGTTACAGTCTGCATATGAGGTCTTGCCTGTGCGGGCTGCTTTTTCTTTTCCTTGGGCTGAACAGGTTTAACCTCGGCCTTGGGTGCAGACTTCTTTTCTTCGCTCTTTACTACAGGCCTGGGCTCATGCTTCTTTTCTTCAGCCTTAACTGCCGTCTTTACCTCAGGATTTTTTTCAACCTTGGGCTCTTCCTTTTTAACTTCCTTTACAGGGGTCTTTTCGGATATCTTTACCTCAGGCTTCTTTTCCTCAGAATTATCAGCAATCTTCTCTGCTTTGTGTGCACCGGGAATAGTTGACTTCTTTTCCATGTAATCATTAAAGTCGCTTACCTGATTTTCAAGAGAAAGCGCATTTAAAACTACATCAAAATCCTCGGAGGTAAGCACGGTAGAGGTAGACTTTACTCCTCTGCCGTTTTTTTCAAGAATATCAGTAATGACCTTACCCTTTATACCGAGATCCTTTGCCATATTACTGATCTTATATTTGGGATTTAACATATATTACACCTCCCGCAAACCTTCGTTTGCTTCGATTCGCTTGTTTGTTTCGTTTAATATCTTCTCTATACCTTTTATCATGTTGCGGTCGAGCACCGCTACTGCTGCTATGTTACCCTCTTTACCAACGAAATGACCTAATTCGGAAATCGTTACAGGTATCTGACAGCATGATACTTCATAATACTTAGCACAGTTAAATATCTTCTTCACTGAATTTGCCGAGGCATCCTCAGCTACCAGCAAAAGATCGGCTTTACCGCTTTTTGCAGCTTCAATAGCAATATCGCTGCCGATAGCCAGTTTCCTCGCCCTTGCACAGAGGCCGATCATACCGCAAAGGCGCTTTTTTATATCATTGTTCATTATTTAATAATTCAACCTCCAGCGCCTTGTAGATCTCATCGGGAATTTCTACAGCCAAATTTCGTTCAAGTCTCTTTGATTTAACCGCCTTCTTTAAGCAGGAGGCACTACGGCAAATATATGCGCCTCTGCCCGATTTCTTTCCTGTGAAATCGAGACAGACATTTCCGTTAGGCTCACGAACCACTCTTATAAGCTCTTTTTTAGGTGCTTGCTTTGAACAACCAACGCATTTACGCTCCGGTTGTTTTTTAACAGTCTTAGTCTGCTCTGCCATAATAACCTCGATAATTTATTATTTAATATCTATCTTGAAACCGGTCAAGCGAGCTGCCAAACGAGCATTCTGACCTTCCTTACCGATAGCAAGTGAAAGTTGGTCTGCATCTACGGTCACTCTTGCACTACGCTCGCCGTCTATGATAACTTCATTTACTTCTGCGGGAGAAAGAGCTTCGCGGATATATTCTGCGGGATCCTCGCTGTACTTAACAATGTCAATCTTTTCGCCTCTGAGCTCATCAACGATACCGGCAATTCTCATACCGCGGTTACCGATACAAGCACCGATAGGGTCTACGTCAGGATCACGGGATTCAACAGCCATCTTTGTTCTGGAGCCTGCCTCACGTATAATACCCTTGATAACTACAGTTCCATCCTGAATTTCAGGAACCTCGAGTTCAAAGAGCCTCTTTACCATACCGGGATGGGTTCTGGAAAGGTTAACAAGAGGACCACGGGATTCCTTACGAACCTCCATAACAAAAACCTTGATGTGATCACCTACACTAAATTCCTCTCCGGGAATCTGCTCTGACTTAAGAAGTGTAGCATAGCTTGTTCCTGTGTCGAGAGTGATATTACCTGTTCCGGGATCAATCTTCTGTACGGTTGCGGTAATGATCTCTTCGCGTTTGCTTTCATATTCCTTTATCATCATTCCGCGCTCCGCTTCACGGATACCTTGAATGATAACCTGCTTAGCGGTCTGAGCGGAGAGACGTCTGAAGTTCTTTGTCTTCATTTCGATCTCAGCCACGCCGCCGAGCTTATATCTCTTATTGATCTTGTGAGCATCGTCAAGAGTTATCTGGGTGGCTTCATCCTCTACAACCTCAACGATTTCCATCTGCTTGTAGACACGAACGTCCTTCTTTACGGGATCGAGCACGACTCTTACGTTACTGTTTCCGCTTTCTTCACGCTTGAATGCGCTGATAAGAGCTGCCTCAACACGTTCGATCATGTACTCCTTGGGTATACCCTTCTCCTTCTCAAGGAGATCAAGGGCGGTAAAAAACTCGGTGTTCATCTTTATCCTCCGTTATAATATTTAACAAGTTAAAAATCGAATACTGTTCTTACTTTAGATGCAAGCTTACGCTCAATAGACTTTTCGCCCTCATCAGTGTCAAGAACTATCGTCTTATTTTCATATGACTTCAAAATGCCAATATATTCCTTTTTACCGTCAAGCTTGGTAAAGAGCTTCACTACTATCTTCTCGCCGATGCATGCAGCAAAATGCATATCGGTACGTATCTCTCTTTCAAGCCCGGGAGAGGAAACCTCAAGTCTGTATGAGATCTCAATAGGATCTGCATCGTCAAGCATAGGATCGATAGCGCGGTGAACCGTTTCGCAATCTTCTATGGTTATACCCTCCTCGTTATCGATTGTGATACGAAGAAACCACTCAGCAGCCTCACGGACAAACTCTACGTCCCACAACATATATCCAAGCTCTTCAACAGTAGGTGTAACAAGCTCGGTAACTACGGTTGCGACATTTTTTCCACTTGCCATAAGAAAAACCTTTCTACATAAAACTCGGAGAGTGGCGCGAACCACTCTCCTGATACTATTGGTATTATATCACACTGCATCAAAAAATGCAATACCTTTTTCAATTCTAATTATTAACATTTTGTGATATTTTTAATAAGGTAAATATTCCTTTTCAAGGTTATTCTGATAAAATCAAATTTTCTTTTGCATTAATAGCATAAGCTGTAAAAAAAGTCAAGAAAGCCCTTGCAATAAATATATAATAATGATATAATATAATGTAAATTAATATCAACGGAGGAAATCCCATATTATGAAAAACATCAACCGTTACTCTATGCTCACAACCAAGGAGATAGAAGCAAAGGGCTGGGTGCTTGAACAGCTAAAGATTCAGGCAAAGGGGCTGTCCGGTAACCTTCATAAGGTATGGCCCGACGTTCGTGACAGTCAGTGGATCGGCGGCGACAAGGAAGGCTGGGAAAGAGTTCCCTACTGGCTCGACGGCTTTATTCCCCTTGCATATCTCTTGGACGACGAGGAGCTTAAAGCTACGGCTAAAAAATACGTAGACGCAATTATTTCGAAGCAGGAGCACGACCCCGAAACTCCTTATCACGACGGATGGATATGCCCCTACAGCTCACAGCTTGAATTCGATACATTTGACGAATGGGCGGTGCTTCTTATCTGTAAGGCATTCATTGTTTACCATGATTGCTCCGGTGATGAAAGAATACCCGATGTTATCTATAAGATATTAAAAAATCTTAAATTCCGTCTTGAGCATACCTCCCTTAAATCATGGGGTTCCTTCAGATGGTACGAGGGTCTTATTGCAGTATACTGGATGTACGACAGATGCAAGGAGGATTGGCTTATAGAGCTTTGCCGTATCCTTGAGCTTCAGGGTGCAGACTATCACAGAATATTCGATCATTGGAGAGATCAGGAAAGACACTACAGAAGCTGGAGATTACATACACACGTTGTTAATCTTGCCATGGCTCTTAAGAGTGATGCTCTCGCTGCACGTTTCCTCGCAGAAGAGTTTGGTGAAGATATCGATCCAAACGCTTTTGCAGAAGAAATGCTGGCAACACTTCACAAGTATCACGGTACATGTTACGGATACTTCACCGGTGACGAGTGTCTCTCGGGTGATTCTCCCATCCAGGGTACCGAGCTTTGCGGAGTAGTCGAGGCTATGTATTCATACGAATGGCTCTATGCTGTTACAGGAAACGAAGCATGGGTAGACAGGCTCGAGGCTCTTGCATTCAACGCACTTCCCGCAGGCACAAGTGACGATATGTGGGTTCGTCAGTATGACCAGATGTCTAATCAGGTTGCATGTCCCAGATTCCCCGGTCCTCACTACGAAACACATTTCTGTACCAACGCCAATGACGGTAATATGTTCGGTCTTGAGCCTAATTACGGTTGCTGCACCGCTAACTTCAATCAGGGCTGGCCTAAGCTCGTTCTTTCATCCTTCATGCGTAACGATAATGCGCTGTGCTCTGTGGCTCACGTTCCCGCCAAGGCAACTGTTGATATGAAGGGCGCTAAGGTTGAGTGTGAGCTTATCACAATGTATCCCTTTAGAAATACTCTTAAATACGTTATAAAAACAGACAAGCCTGTGGAATTTGATTTTGAATTTATTATCCCTTCTACCATTAACTCTGCAACTGTAAACGGCAAAGCTGCAAAGGCTGGCAGAAACGTTATCTCCAAGGTTTGGGAGAATGAAAGCGTTATTGAGGTTGTTCTCGATCAGAAGGTTGAGTTTGTTGAAAGACCCAACGATATGTTTGCTCTTCGCCGCGGAGTTCTCTTCTATTCACTTCCCATTAAGGAGGAGTGGACCAAGATGGAATATACTGAAGAAGGTATCGAGCGTAAGTTCCCCTACTGTGACTATCAGGTAATGCCCAAGTCTGACTGGAATTATGCTTACTCAAATGCTGACGTAACCTTTGAAGAGGTTGATGAATACGATATTCCCTTCTCCTCCAAGAATCCTCCCATAGTTGCATACGCTAATATGCACAAGATCAATTGGGGTTGGGATGAGAGATTTGAGGGACTTCTCTGCAGAAGCGAGCCCCTTGAAAGAGAAGCTATCTCTGAAACCGAAAAGATCAAGCTTCTTCCCTACGGCTGTCCCAAGCTCCGTATGACAGAAATGCCGAAAAACGACTGATAAGGAGATATAAGAAATGAACGTACTTGCTGTCGGATGCCATCCCGATGATATAGAAATTTCCTGCGCCGGCACACTTGCTAAGTGTGTCAAGCGCGGCGACAGAGTGGTAGTATGCCATGTTTGCAACGGTAATATGGGTCACGTTGTAATTCCCCCTCATGAGCTTGGACCTATGCGTAACGGTGAAGCTCAGAAGGCAGGCTCTCTTGCAGGCATTGAGGTTGTTACCCTTGATATAGGCGACCTTCGCCCCAATGCCAATGACTATGAACAGAGAGATAAGCTGATGCAGGTTATGCGCTATGCAGATCCTGACTTTATCATCACACATTCTCCCACAGACTATATGCCCGATCATCTTGAGGTACAGAAAATGGTATTTTCCGCTTGCTTTGCGGCTTCC
>SVTI01000084.1 GCA_015063855.1 Oscillospiraceae bacterium | reverse complement strand
TTTCTATATAGAAATCATCACATAGGGTACATATCCAAATCTTTTTTCCCTCTTTTGTACATGTGGGCTTCTCTATTATTCCATATACATAATTATGGGTTTGGCAATCTACATCAGTTACCGTACCGTTTGATCCACTTTTATCCATTTCATCGGTAGATGTATCAAATGTCCATGTTGTATTACCGCTATAGGTATCGTCATAAGTTGTAGCAGATACAGTTAAGCACGTTGTTGATATTATGGGTATAAGCATCATGACAATAAGAATTGATGCAATTATACGATTAAAATAAAATTTCATATAATCCTCGCGATTTTTGATTCATATTATATTTTATCATTCATTAAAATAGTTGTCAATGTACCCCCTTAGTGTAGTCTCGAAACTTTTTATTATTTCGAGTGTCTACTCTAAGGGGATTATATCACATTGTTCGATGATCCATTTTTGTGGTATTACCCATATATCAGGTTCTATCGTTGGTATCGAAGGTGATTTGTGTAATATCTGAACGGTATATAAGCCAATTGCTTACCATCTGTGCCATCTCAGCACGGGTGGCCAAGCCCTTGGGATTGATTGTATTCTTGTCAGTGCCCTTGATTATTCCCGTTTCTGCACAGAATTCAAGTCCTGTAAGTGCCCAATCGGATATTTCGTTGTAATCGGCAAATGTAGAGAGGTCTTGGGACCTGAATGTATCAAAATTTTCGTATGTTGCATAGTTTACAAGCATGGTTGCAAGTTGTTCACGGGTAAGCATCTGACCGAGACCGAACTTACCGCCGCCGATACCGTTGGTGATACCCTTGGTACTTGCCCAACCGATTGCATTTGCTGCCCAGTGCTTTGTGGGTACATCGGTAAATGTATAATCGTCATAGGAAAGAGCTTCACCGGACATATTATAGAGTACCTGAACAGCCTGCTCGCGGGTCATCTTCATTGTGGGAGCAAAGGTGGTGCTGCTTGCACCCTTCATCGCATTTGCGCGGTAAACATTATCCACCGCATCTACATACCATGAGCCGTAGGAGAGATCAAGGAAAATTTCCTCGATATCATTGAGATAGGGCGCATTCCATGTTTTCCATAATATATCTGCTTTATAGCTGTTCTTTTCGTAATTGGTTTTAACGTTGTCTGTCCAATTATAGTAGGGATGATATACTATACCCCTAAATTTTGTGAAGAGGCCGTACTCTTCAATTTCGGGCGGATTGCCATAGAACTTTATTATATCCCAATTCGGAGTTGCCCAATTTGAGGAGAGAAATGCACCCCTTCCGATCTTTCTTACACCTGCGGGAATTTCAAGGGCTGTGAGAGAGTCACAGCTTGATGCAAAGGCATAGTCTCCAATCTCACGAAGAGATTCGGGAAGGGAAATGGTCTCTATATTCTTGCAGAGATCGAAGGAAGACTCGCCTATGTAGGTAATACCTTCTTCGATAACAACATGCTTGATATTATCATCCATATATGCAGGACTGTTATATATTACACCATAGGGAATCATATGTCCGTAGTCGTACATCTTGCCTTTTCCCATTACCGTCATTGTGCCGGTAGCAGCGTCAAAGTCCCAGATGAAGCCGTCTCTGTACGTTGTATAGCTGCCTGCAAGGGTTGCACCTGCCTTATCAACCAGTCTCATGAACTCCTCTTCGCTTAAATTATCAATGATCATTGTGAAACGATTATATGGCGTTGAAGTATCATAGAATTCAAATTTGCCATCCTTATATGCAAAGAAGCCTTTTTCGTCACCAAAGTTGGCGAAGGAAAATTCATGATTTCTTATAACGATCGTTTTTACTGCCGGAAAAACACCCCCCTTGTAATCAAATACACCTATGTGGTATCCGTCAAATTCGCCGTAATAACTTCTGAGCTCAAGATCATTAGGATAACCAAATTGATATGCTTGTGAGTGGTCAAAATTCTCAATCATTTCTTCCCAAAGTCCTTCGGGAAGATCAGCTCCTGCCGAGAAAACATTGCAAGGTATCAGCATCACCATGCATAATAGTATAGAAACAAATCTTAAAGCGTTTTTCATATCGATTCTCCTTTCGTAATGAATATTTTATAAAAACGTTTTTATAGCTTTCTTAATATTTTATTCCTTCTGCAATCTTTATTAACTCATCCTTAGTTACACGTCCGTAAATATGGATTATGTATAATTCGTTACCCCAGACGATGTCTCCTCTGCAATCTTTTTCATTATAGAAGAGAAGTGCATCGTTTCCGTTGACGGAGATCTTTTCTACCTTTGCCTTCTCGGAATAGATCGTATAGTCTCCGCCGCCTGCAGGCTCTGTACTGATTAATATAAAATTGTTATCGCTGTCTCTATAGGAATAGAACATACTCGATTCATCGTGTATACTGTCACATACATTGAAGCCTTCGGGGATATATTTTACCTCGATGTTTTCAATCTTGAATTTCTCTTCGGCTTTTTCGTAGTCTGCTACGGGTATATCATCAAAGGAGATCTCATGATACCCCTTTACTTCGTTGTGATCCTTGATAACATCATCCATTTCCGCCTTATATGATAGGGGGAAGATCATTTCGGCTATTTCTCTGAGCGTTTCACCTGCCGCAGCACGTATACCCTCATCAGTAAGCAACAGACCAAATGAGGCAGTTATAACACATAGAATTATCACAGCGGCACGCTTGATATAAATAAAGGTAGATTTCCTTCTTTTTTGTTTTAGAATACCATCAAGACGCCTTGCTTCCTTTACCTGTCTCTGTGTATAAGGAAAGAGCTTTTTAACTTCATTCTCGGAGGGCAGGGAGTTAAGTTGATTTTTCATATCTTCATAAAGGATTGAATCCAATATACTGTCAAGAGTACAGTTTTCGTTTTCCTTATACATTTATGCTCTCCCTTCTTAGTATTTCGGCAAGCTTTTGCCGTGCTCTAAATATTCTCATACTTACTACAGATTCGCTGACGCCCAGCATCTTTGCAATATCCTTTTCCTTTATTGAGTGCAGAAAACGGAGCTGGCAGACCTCTTTATATATATACTCTAACTCATCAAATGCCGCTTTGATCTTTTCGTAGGCTTCATGATTGATAACTATATCCTCGGGCGATTCTGTTTCTATATTGAAGCTATCTTTACAGGCCTCTATCGAGATATCGCTGTTAGATTTTTTTCGCTTGAAGTCTATTGCCTTTCGCTTGGCTATCAGTATGCAGAGGTGAAGCAGCTTTTTCTTATCCGAATAATCAATATTTTCGATTATTTCTATAAGTGTGAGCATTACATTGTGTACTATATCCTCAACGTAACGTCGGTCTCCAAGCTCATTCGCTACAGAGTTTGCCATATAACTGTAATATTTTTCGTATATATAAATTATGATGTTTTTGTCATCTTCATCTGTGACTAATGTTAAATAGACTGAAAGCATATTTTTCCCCTTTTGTATTGTCCTCTATTATATAAATCGAATCAGCAGGCGATTTTCCAACAGAAAAAACGAGATTTTTATAAAAATATTGAAATAGTTTGTTATATACTTGATTATATGATAGAGATTTTGTGCTGTCAAGTTATATATATAGTCGTTATCCTATATATTATATTGGGGTGATATTATGAAAAGGGAAGAGAAGAACGAAAGAATGGACGTTATGGAGGGGGAGAAACGTATCGGATGTGTTTCGGTACGATATCCCTTTTTCCATGGGGAATACCAAAGGATAAACGGTTTTTATGAGAGGCTGGCATCCTCCTATATACGCTTTGCTGAAAAGAAGATTCCGAAAATGAAAAAGAAAATCGGCTTTGAGGGAATGATCAATTTTGTGTTTTTCTGCAAGGTGACGTATTCGGATGAGAAGTATCTTTCGATTAGGTGTGAGGCTCGTATATATATGGAAAATGAAAGAAGCTATACGAAATGCTTTTCCAATGTCTGGAGTCTGCCGAAATGCCGTCTTGCCTATAAAAGATGCCTTGGTATAAGACGGTGTAATATTCAATATAACGGAAAAGAATTTTACTAATTTAATAATTAATACTTTCCTTCATTGACAAATCAAGGTGTCTATGGTATCATAATATTAATTGTTAAAAACGATGAAAGGAGCTTTATCCGTCAAACGGATAAACGACAGATAAATGGAAAAGGTCAGATTAGGTATCGTCGGTTTCGGTAACATGGGTAACACCCATTACAGATTTATTACCGAGGGTCTTGTTAAGAATATGGAGATCACAGCTGTCTGCGATATCAACCCTAAGAAATTAGAGATGGCAAGCGAGCTTCTCCCCGGAGTTCCTCAGTTTACGAATGCAGAGGATCTTTACAAGAGCGGTCTTTGCGATGCGGTTTCTATCGCCACTCCCCACTATGTACATCCCGAGCTTGCAATAAAGGCTCTTGAAAACGGACTTCACGTTCTCTGTGAAAAGCCTGCGGGCGTATATACAAAGCAGGTCAACGAAATGCTTGAGGTGGCAAAGAAGACTGATAAGCTTCTTGCTGTTAACTTCTGTTTGCGCGGACTTCCCGTATATCAGGCACTTCGTAAGCTTATCAAATCAGGTGAGCTCGGTCATATCAAGCGTATCACATGGCTTGCAACTCAGTGGTACAGACCTCAGGCATACCATGACAGTGCAGGATGGCGTTCTACCTGGGCAACCGAGGGTGGCGGCGCTCTTATCAATCAGTGTCCTCACCAGCTCGATCTCTGGCAGTGGCTCTTTGGTACTCCCGATCAGCTTATGGCAGACGTTTCCTTTGGTAAATACTACGATATCGAGGTGGACGATGACGTTTCCGCTATGTTCAAGTATGATAACGGCACCACAGGCGTATACCTTACAGGTACGGGCGAAACTCCCGGTACCAACCGTCTTGATATCTCCTGCGATATGGGTAGAGTTGTAATGGAGAACGGCAAGATCACCTTTGATAAGCTCGATATCTCCGAAAGAGAGTGGAACGCAGGTCACAACGATGACGAGCCTACAAGACAGACTATTGAAATTCCTGTTGAGGGCGAGGATCTTTATTGCGGAGTATTCGTTGATTTTGCCAATGCTATTATCGAGGGCAGAACAGAGCTTCTTTCTCCCGGATACGAGGCTATAAACGAGCTTACAATGTCTAACGCTATGTATTATTCTGCATGGAACGGCTCAAAGTGGATAGACCTTAAGAGCTTCCCTCACGACGATTTTTATAATGAACTCATGAAGAGAGTAGCTACCTCCAAGCCTAAGCAGGGCGTTGAGGACAGAATTTACGTAACGGGCGGTACCAAGTAATGAAGAAGATAGCATTTGCAGGTTTCAGACACGGACATATTTTTGCTCTTTATAATCAGGTAAAGGAATGTAACGATATAGAGCTTATTGGTTGTTGGGAAGAGGATGCCGAAGCAAGAGAAGCGGCAGAGAAGAACCACGGCGTTGTATTCAACTTCGCTACCTTCGAGGATGTTCTTAACTCCGATGCGGATATAGTTGCCATCGGTGATTATTACGGAAGAAGAGGAGAGCTTACCATTGCTTCTCTTAAGGCAGGTAAGCACGTTATGGCGGACAAGCCTCTTTGTACCTCTCTTGAACAGCTTGACGAGATAGAAAAGCTTTCCAAGGAAAAGAACCTTAAGGTAGGTTGCATGCTCAGTCTCCGTTACTCTAAGTATACCGCAGTTGCAAAGGAGCTTATCTCCTCCGGTAAGTTGGGTGATATCCATGCAATTTCCTTCAACGGTCAGCATGGTCTTGACTATGGAAGCAGGCCTATGTGGTACTTTGAAGAAGGCAAGCACTGCGGAGTTATCAACGATATCTCAATTCACGGTGTTGACCTTGTGGAATATCTTACAGGACTTAAACTCAAGAATGTAACAGCCGCAAGGACATGGAATGCCTTTGCTACCGAGGAGCCCGACTTCAAGGATTGTGCACAGTTTATGGCAGAGCTTGATAATGGTTGCGGTCTTATGGCTGATATTTCTTATGCAGCGCCCTGTCACGTTGAATACGGTATCCCATACTATTGGCAGTTCCTTATCTGGGGCAGCAAGGGTATGATAAGATTTGCTGAGGACGGCAAGCCTCTTGAGGCATATATCGACTATGCCAAGGAGGTACAGTATATTGAGGGTACTGAATGCAAAAACAACCATATAACAGATTTTATCGATGAAATCGACGGTAAAAAAGACCTCCTTATTTGTACAGAAGAGGTGCTTCAGAGCCAGAGAGATACACTAACGATTCAAAATGTAGCAAATTGACAAAAAAGCTCCTGTTAAAGGAGCTTTTTTGTTGCTTTTGTTGGTGTAATATTAACAAAAAGTGAATTGTTTGTTGACTTTGTTTCTGAAATGTGATAAAATATGAAAAGTGGTTTTTCCGCAAAAATATCAATTTTACGCGCGGCGTAAGGAAAGGTTTTTTCAATGTTTACCAAATCATTCAAATCGGTTTTGGCATCCTTGATGGCAGCTTCGATGCTTCTTTCGGCAGCACCTCTTGCTATCAATGCCGCTCCTGCTGAAGAGAACGCAAAAGCTGAAGCAGTTGTAACAGAAACCGTGACAACCAAGGCTGTAAGAGAGCAGCTCAACTTAGTTCCTGCTAATGACGTTTCCGAGTTCGGTTATCAGAGAATGATAACTGTTGATGAAAACGGAAATGAAGTTGCAAGAGAAAAGAATACGTTAGATATGGGTCGCGCAACCGCAAACGGCGATCTTGCTCAGTCCGTCCCTTCATCTTATAATTCCCTTGGTGTTACCAATGATGCAGGTACACCTATAATTACACCCATCAAGGACCAGGGTCATTCCGGTAACTGTTGGGCATTCGGTCATATGGCAGCTGCAGAAACCGCATATCTGCGCAACAATGGCGATTCCGCAGAGGTTAACTTCTCCGAGGCTCATCTCGCATACTTCGCATGGAACTCCAGAACTACAGATACATCTGATCCTACATGGCTTGACGGTAGCCGTCATGCCGACCCTCACAATCAGGGCGGTAACGTATATTTCGCAGGCGGCTGTCTTGCAAGATGGTCCGGTCCCGAATCCGAAAAGTATCTTCCTGCAGTTAACTGGTACGGCGCATTCGCAACAGTAGGCTACAGTGAAAATATGCGTCTTGTATCTGAAGAGCATCTTACCAAGAGCATTCAGATCCGTACAGGTAATCATCCCGCTATGAAGTCTGCTATTATGGAATACGGCGGACTTGTTATCGACTATTATTCCGATTCCGGAGCATACAAATATCTTCCCAACGCAGTTACCCATTATCAGAACTGGACAGGATCTATGAATCACGAAGTTTTCGTAATAGGTTGGGATGATAATTTCTCAAGATATAATTTCGCACAAACTCCTCCCACCGACGGTGCTTGGCTTATCAAGAACAGCTGGGGCACAGACTGGGGTAACGGCGGCGGTTATCTCTGGATCTCCTACCATGACACATCTCTCTATGATGCATGGATCACAGATTTCGAGCACATCACCGAGGCTGATAATAACTACCAGTATGAATGTGCATGGGCAGACGGCCTTACATACTTCTGGTTCCCCGATGACGGTTACTTCGCGCCTATTACAATGGCAAATGTATTCACCGCAAAGGGTAACGAGACCCTTACTCAGGTTGGTTACTACATGATGAACAACTCCGGTATCTGTACCGTAAGAGTTTATCTCAATCCTACCGAAGAGGATGTTCCTACCTCCGGTACCTTTGTTTCCGGTTGTGTTGAAGAGCTCACAGGTATGGGCTACAGAACCATTACACTTACCGATCCCGTTAAGCTCAGTGCCGGCGACAGATTTGCAGTAACCGTTGAAATGATCGGTACCGATGGTAATTACTCCTACGCAGTTGAGGAGTACAACGGTTCTTATGCTACAGCAGGACCTAATCAGACATATTACTATGTAAATTCTGAGAACAAGTGGTACGAGGACAAGTGGAATACTATCATCAAGGCTCTCACAGTAGATGATGAAACTGATAAGGCTCAGCTTCAGGAACTCTATGATATTTGTACAGAGTTCGGTTATACCAACGAAAATAACTACTACTACGGCTATGCAGGTATGCTTCTTGCAGACGATGAGGCTACCACATCCGAGGTACGCAATGCATACAAGCGTCTTTATGAGTGTTACAGAGGTCAGAACGTAGTCGGCACAATCAAGTTCGACGCAATACTTCCCGTAGCAGAGGTTCCCGCTACCATGACCTATAAGGGCGGTAAGGCTACCATTCCCGAAATCGTTCCTTCATATCCCGGTTGGGCATTCATGGGTTGGAGCATCACAGGAACAGCAGTAAATCTCTACAAGCCCGGTCAGACCATCGATGCCTCCGGTGACTTCACACTCAAGGGTGTATGGAGAACCTCCGATAACGACGGCAAGTGGCCCACAGGCGGCTTCTATGCTGTATATTACCATGCAAACGGTGGTAAGTGGTCCGCAAACGATACCGCTAACATCAAGGCTCCCGTAGACAATTACGGCCTTATGACCTTCGCTATGCATTTCAACTTCCCCGCAGAGACTGCAACCCTCTCCCGTGACGGTTACAGACTCCACACAGATGCAGAGGATCTCACCGTTCCTCAGTTCCGTACCGGTAACGGTGCAGGTATTACTACCTACAACGATCCCGCTGTTGGTAACGGCTATGAGTATGAGATCTATGCGAATGCATACAAGTCCAGCGTATTTATGGTAAACACCGACCGTGTTCCTTACGGAACCACAGTATATGTTTACGCACCCTGGGATCCGATCGTAACATATGATATGAACGACGGCTCAGATGCTATTCAGGACTTCAATTACATTACCGACGGCGATGAGTACACACTTCTCACCGCAGGCGGTTACACAAGATATTCTTCATCCTCTGCATTCAACGCAGGTGATGACAAGAACACACTCCTTGCTAACCGTGAAGGTTACAATGGCAGAACTCAGATCCCCTCTAAGTCAGGTTATACTCTTGCCGGCTGGAATACAGCAGCTGACGGTACAGGTACCTTCTATGCGGCAGGCGCTACAATCGACGTAACCGAGCCTATCACCCTCTATGCTATGTGGGTTGCTGAAGGTGACCATGAGCATGAGTACGTAGCTACCACAACTCCCGCTACATGTACAGAGGACGGTTCTACCGTTTATACATGTCTCTGCGGTGATAGCTACACAGTAGTTATTCCCGCTACAGGTCATGATTGGAGTGACTGGAGAATCACAAAGCAGCCTACCTTCACCGATGAAGGTGAAGAGCGCAGATACTGTCAGAATGACGGTTGTGAAGCTTTCGAATCCAATGTGCTTCCCGTACTTGAGTTCGTTAAGGCTCCCGAAATTTCTGCTGACGGCGCAAAGGTAACTCTTACCAACGCTGATCATATTAACACTATTAAGTACGCTCCCGGTGCATACACTTCGGTTGAGGATATCGAAGCGGCAGAAGGATATGTATGTGTTGAGGATGTTGCGGCAGTTGACGGTATTTATACTGCAGAGGTTGCAGTAAGCGGTACATATACCTTCTGGGTAGAAATGTCCGATACACGTTCTTACTTCTATAGAGTTGACGTAGTTGTTGAGCCCGAAGAATCCGAGATTACAGCAACAGCAGACGGCGCAGTAGTAACGATCAGCGGTCTTACCGCAGATGTAAAGGACGTATTCATCGCTCTCGGTGAATATGATAACTATTCTGATGTAAACACCAATAAGCTTGTAAGACTTACTCAGAATAAGCTCAAGGGCGCAGAATCTTATGATTACACCGTTAATGCAGGCGGCATATTCACAGTACTCGTTCGTTACAACGACGGTACTATGAAGTATGCATACGTAGAGGTTAACGTAATCGTTCCCGAGATGTCTGCAGACGGTCTCCAGATCACAGTATCTAACCTTGAAGGCGTTAAGGTAATCAGAACCGCATACGGTACATACAAGACCGCGGCACAGATCAAGGCAGCAGAAGGCTCCAGAGCATTCACAGCTAAGGGCGTACTCAAGGGCGTTGACGAATACACCATTCAGTACAGAGAAAACGGCAGAGCTACGATCGCAGTATGCTACGAAAACGGCTACATGAAGATATTTGTAGTTGATATCGAGCAGAAGGTTCCCACCATGGTTCAGAATGACAATGTTGTTACCTTCGGCAACCTCGATGATCTTAAGGTAGTAAGATATGCAAAGGGTG
>SVTI01000083.1 GCA_015063855.1 Oscillospiraceae bacterium | reverse complement strand
GATTGTGAAGTTTGTCATTGTTTGGTACCTCATTTCTGATTTTTTGTTCTTTTGCGCTTGGCACCATCAATAACTATCGTCATTATAAAAGTGTACTTGACGGAACTAAATGGATATGATACAATAAAATCAGAAATGAGGGGTTATATGAATATTGTTGAATTAGAAAAGAAATTTGGCACAGAAGAACAATGTCGGCAGTATATTTCGTCAATACGTTGGAAAGACGGCTACCGTTGTCCTTTGTGCCAAAGCAGCGAAGCATGGGTTACAAGCGAATATAAATATAAATGTCAAAAATGCGGTCATAAGCTTTCTGTAACTTCGGGAACGATTTTTCAGGATACACATATACCTCTGCCGGATTGGTTCAAGGCTATTTGGTATGCAAGTGCACAGGAAAACAAACTCACTGTGGCATTTCTTCAAAAAGAGTTGAATTTAAAAAGCAACAGAACTGCTTTATCGATGATAAACAAATTGGATAGAATCATGATCCGCCCTATCCTACATAGATTACATGGCAATATCGAAATTATCACAACCGATATCAGAGTGAAAAATCAATATTTGCATTTTGCAATAGCTGTTGAAGTTAATAACAACAGGATCGGCAGAATCAGAATCAAACAGATAAACCGTGATAACCAATCGGATATTGTGGAATTCGTTAATAGTTGTACAGGCAGTAACAGCAATCTTATACACAGATTTTCATTTCTAACAGATATCCATTTTGAAAAAGAACACACACATATCATAAAATCTCCTCAATATACTTTTCGTAAAATTCAAAAGGTTAGAGATCAATTTGAACATTGGTTGATCGATCATTATGTTGAAGGAAAGATGACAAGGTGTATAAATCATTTCTGCGCTACTGTTAATTGCCCTAAATCCAAAGCGGATTTTTATGAGCTGTTAGAGCATGCGGTTAATTTGAAGCCTATTTCCAGTAAAAAATAAAAGCCCTACAGGACAAATCCCATAGGGCAGAAACAACGGTATCACCTTGAATGATACCGTTGTTTGACATATTGACTTATTTAGCTAAATATTTGGAAATGGCAAAGCCCCCAAGATAGAAGACTTCTTGGGGACTTTGTTTAAGTTTTGTATGGTGGGCCAACAGGGACTCGAACCCCGGACCAACCGGTTATGAGCCGGTTGCTCTAACCAACTGAGCTATTGGCCCGAAATATTCTGCAATATTTCATGCAGATGATATTATAACACAGCAATTTTGATTTGTCAATATATATTTTTATTTTTTTGAATCGAATTACCTACACACGAGATTGACAAACGACATAAATGGTGATATACTGACATTATATTACATTAAAGTATCATTTCGGAGGTTAATATGAAGAGATTTATTGTATTGCTTTTGGCGATTATGATGGTATTTATGTTTGTTGCCTGTAACTCTACCATCACGATCAATACCGACCGTGATAAAAGCAGAGAAAAGAAGGACGAAAAGATAGAAGAAACGAAGGATAAAGATGTAGTCTTGGCAACCGAGGCTGTTGAGCAAGACCACGACGGTGACGGTGTTGCAGATCACGACGCAGATGCACATGATACCGTTGCCGAATACGAGGACGACTGGTACGATGATACCGTGGTCGATGATTGGTACATTGAAGAGGATGACGATTCCGATTACGACAGTGACGAATATATCTATTGCTCCAACTGCAATGCAGAGCTGACATCGGACGAGTATATTTACTGTGATTCCTGTTGGGACAGCGATTACTGCTATTACTGTGGAGATCTCCTTCCCGACGGTGAGTACGTGGAATGTGAGGATTGCAGCGGCAGATCCTATCTCAACGATGACTGCGCCGATTGCGGACTTAAGCTGAAAAACGACGAGTCTGTTTATTGTGACGATTGCTTGACCTACTCTGACAGCAGCGATGACGAATATTGCTATTACTGCGGCGACCGTCTCACCGGTGACGAGTGGTGGGCATGTGACGACTGCTGGTACAGCGATTACTGTATTATGTGCGGGGATAGACTTGCATCGGGCGAATATGCGGTCTGCGATGACTGTGAAGAGTGGTAATAACGTATATTGCATAACAAAAATAAGGGTATCCTCCGTAAGGGCAGGATACCTTTATTAACAATATATTAAATTTGAAAAAAGGTATTGACAATCGGTTTCCGTTGTGGTATTATACTAAGGCTATCCAAAGACAGCAGGTTTTAAAGTAAAATGTCCTGCCGAGGAAAGGGCTCATAATTTCAGAGTTCAATTTAAGACATATAGATTTTGTTTTAACTTTCTTTCGGTTGGTATGTTTATTTTTAAAGCCGAAGAAAGTTTTTTTATTTTTTTCGGGAGGTGAAAAAGACATGCCGAGTGCAAAAATTTTAGCTCAGAAGCAGAACGATGTAGCAGTTCTCGCTGAAAAGATCAAAAACGCAGAAGCAGGTGTTCTTGTATGTTATCAGGGTATTACCGTTGAAGACGATACAAAGCTCCGTAACGAAATGCGTGAAGCAGGTGTAGACTATAAGGTTTACAAGAACAGCATTACCGGTCGTGCATGCGAAGAAGCAGGTTACCCCGAGATGAAGGATTATCTCGTTGGTATGACAGCATTCGCAGTAAGCGAAAGCGATCCCGTAGCGGCAGCTAAGATCGCAAAGAAGTATGCTGACAAGATCGAAACCTTCGAAATCAAGGCAGGTTTCATTGATAATGGCGTTATCGACGCAGCAGCAGTAAATGCGCTTGCTGATATTCCTTCCAGAGAAGGTCTTATCTGCAAGTTGTTGGGAAGCATTCAGTCTCCTCTTTACAAGTTCGCATATGGTATCCAGGCTATTATCGACAAGAGCGGAGAAGAAGTTCCCGCAGCAGCTGAAGAGGCTGCTCCCGCAGAAGCAGAAGCTCCTGCAGCAGAATAAGTCCAAAGACTTACTGATTACTAATTTAATTTATTTATTGGAGGTATTTCAAAATGGCAAGCGAAAAGATTACAAACATTCTTGAAGAAATTAAAGCATTAACAATTCTCGAGCTCAACGATCTCGTAAAGGCAGTTGAGGAAGAGTTCGGCGTATCCGCAGCTCCCGTAGCTATGGCAGGTGCAGCTCCCGCTGCAGCAGCAGTTGAAGAGAAGACCGAGTTCGACGTAGTTCTTAAGTCCGCAGGTGCTTCTAAGCTCAACGTTATTAAGGTTGTTCGTGAGATCACAGGTCTCGGCCTTAAGGATGCTAAGGACCTCGTTGAGGGTGCTCCCAAGACCCTTAAGGAAGGCGTTTCCAAGGAAGAAGCAGAGGCTCTCAAGGCTCAGCTTACCGAGGCTGGCGCTGAAGTTGAAGTTAAGTAATTCAACCGAAAAAAATATGATAGCATAAAAAGCCACCCGATCGGGTGGCTTTTTTAATCTATAGGAAATTACTTCATTTCGTGTGAGTTGTTCGCACTTCAGAAATGGGCGAAATTCGGTGCGGGCCGGCGCCCGCTTAACCCTCAAGGCTTATCCACATCGCGGGACGGACGGCACTATCTCCGTTATCCACATCGTTGCCGTTATCGCTGATAAAACCATTGGCAAAAACATAGGTAGTATAGAAAGGATTGATGCCGGGGGTACGAAGCCACCAACGACATTTGCTGAGATTTGTATATACATCTAATGATTTGCAGTATTCTGTCGGCTTGCAGCATTCTTCTCCCTCGTTAAAATATTCTTCCACCTCGTCTGCACTCAACAAGAAGACTTTGTCATTTGTATCATTACCGCCGGTGGTTCCGTATTCTTCATTACCATCGTTTACCACGTATGTGGTTTCTATCTGTGATTTCTCGCTTTCACTAAATGCTGTATTATAGAAATCATTATTCATCCACTTTCTAAGAGTACAGTCTTCCCACATTACATAGGCATATTCCTCATTATAAGGCTTAACATCAAGTCCGTATTTACTTGTCACAAGAACTTTTCCGTCCTCCTTTGCAAGCACTATCCATTCGATTGCTTCCATACCGTTTGAAGTATTGTTGTCCTGCTCGTATGCTCCAAAGGTGATCGTTTCCGTTCCGTATACTAATGTCGGATTTTCAGATACAAATATGTCTTCTGTAATAGGCTCTGTCTCCTCGGGCTCGGTTGTCTCTTCAATTTTTTCTGTTGCCTTGACCTCCTCTTTTTTAGAAACGGACTCGTCGGAGCCTTCCTCGGTTCTCTTTTCTTCCTTTTCCTCTATAACCGTTTCCTTGTCCTCGGTACTACTCTTCTTTTCACCTGTACAAGAGACCAACATTCCTGCGCACAATAAAGCCGCCAATATCATTGCTGTTAATTTTGTAAATTTCATTTTTGTTTCTCCTTTGCTTTGATGGTCCTATTATACATCTTTGATCCTTCGTTCTGTAAATCCTATTTTACCTGTGTATCCAAATTTCGTCAAGGAATAACTTAACAGTTAGCTTGTAGCTTATGGATGAAGGGCAAAGCCCTTCATATCCGATTCTCGGTACGCTGTGAGCAGGTGCCCTCCATAACGCTTACTCCTATATTAATCTATTATACCGTAGAGCATTCTGTCCTTTCCGTAATAGTAAAAGCGTTCATCGAGCAAGCCCTTTGATTTCGCATCGAGATAATCCTCGTATTTGGGGTATTCCTCGTATATTTCGGGACATTCATATCGGTAAGCTTCCTCATAATCCGCTTGCAGATCATAGTCTGCGTGACAATCACGTATGGTATAGTTTTCTGTTTCCACCATATACCACTCACCGTCCTTGTATTCAATATATCCTATGCCCGAACGGTTATGATCATAATCCGATTCCCTGCACAGAATCGAGGTCAGGGTACCCATGCAAACCATGTGCCATATATTATCTATGACCTTTTTCTCATTATAATTCAGAACACCGTCTTTGACCTCCAACCAATAAGTCGGTTCACAATCCAAATAGTTTTCAAAGACTATTCCCTCTTTTTCTCCGATAACCGTATAATCATTACCTGCAAAAAGATGATAGATGCCTGTCATATAGCCTGTAGTTCTGCCTACGGCAATTATTTCATCGGTGAAGCGAAGGTGTACAGAATAATTATAGTGTTCATTATCAATTAAGAGTAACAGCTTATCTCTGAAAGTGACCTTAAAATCCTTATACACTGCACCGACCGCCTCGATTCGGGTTTCCGTGTTATTGTATTCGGTAACAACATTGTTTTCTATAATCAGGGCAAATTCCTTCAGGTTATCAAAGGTAACCGCATATTTGTCGGGTGGATCTTCGATTAGGTTTTCTGAAAACAGCTCTTCCAGTTCGGTATTATTGTCCTCAAGGTAACCGAAGCTGTAAACACTGTATTCGGATAAAAGCTCCTCGAAGGTTACCGATGGCTGAGGGGGAAGGATCGTTGTGTCTTCGTCTTCGATTGGTTCGTTTTCATCCACGATAGATTCAATACCGTTGTCATCGGTATCTGTAAATTGTTCGCCTTCCTTTTCCGTTTTTGATGACAATTCTTTTTTTATCTCATTTTTATCCACCGTTTTTAGGCCAATCCTTTTGGAAACGGGATCGCTTAAAAGACATACAACCGAGGTGATACAAATAAGAATGATGATCAGAATGATCCATGTTTTCGGCTTTTTATAGCTCAGTACACTTTTTATACGCTTTTTTACACCCGATTCACCAAAGGCTACCGGACAAGCGGAGATTACGTGCTTGGGAGCACTAAGGGAAAGCATGGCAAGGGAATATCCCTTTTTATATCCCGTATCTTTGTTTTTTATCACCCGTTCGTCACAGGCATACTCTATATCCCTGCAGAGAAGTATATAAGCAACCCAGACAAGAGGGTTGAACCAATGAACGGCAAGCACAACAAAGCCAAGGGGCTTCCATATATGATCCAGATGCTTATAATGAGAGCTCTCGTGATCAACAACGTATAGCGTATTGCTCGGCTCGATGTTCGAGGGAAGATATATTTTAGGAGACACTATACCCAAAAGAAAGGGAGTGGATATATTATCGTTCAGATATATACCATTTGAAATCTCAACAGATATCCTTGTTTTAAGCCTTAACCGCAGATAGGTTATAATCGCATAGAGAATCATTAAAAGCAGAACGCTCAGCCATATAAAGCTCAATATTTCGCTTAATTCAGGACCGGTGGAGGACGGGGCGTAATTAATGCTTTCTGTCTTTTGGGGCATGTTATTATGTGCCACCACAAAGTTGATCCTTGAAGGCTCGCGGCTTGGTATATTTTCAACGGGGACCGACGGTGCCGCTTCACTGACTTCCACTACAGTTTTTGGTGCAACACTGAGAGGGCTCTCAAAGGAAAAGGGGATAAGCAGACTGAGTGCACATATTCCCCACATAATACAAATAATATTTTTAGGGCATTTTTTGAATATCAAACGCAACAAAATGACGAAAAGAATTATCCAGACCGAATTCAAACTCATATTGAAGACCTTCATAAATACGTCCGTCATATTATCACTCCTTAAAAGAATTTATCAGTTGCTCGATCTTGGTGATCTCCTCTTTTGACAGCTTGTTTTTTCTCGTAAAGGCGGCGATAAACGTAGGCAGAGAACCGCCAAATTCGTCTTTTATGATCCTCTCGCACTTCATTACATTATAATCGTCCTTCATATAATTGGAGGTTACCGTTCCGTTATTATTTGAAAAAATACCCTTGTCACACAGTTTTTTTAATACCGTGTAGGTTGTAGATTTTTTCCAACCCAGCTCTTTGTTACACATCTCGACCAGTTTTCCCGACGTTATCGGCTCATTCGCCCATATTATATCGGCAAAGCGCTGCTCGACTACACCTAATTTCAGATCGCTCATACAATCACTCCTTTTGGTTTATTATCAATAGACCGCACCTTCAGTCTATCATGAATAGACCGATTTGTCAATAGCTTTCCTAAAAGATTTTAAGGGTTTTACCCTTCAAATTTGAGCTGTGTTAATCAAGAATTTACTTTTTAATCATGAAAAGCTGTAAAAGATTTTGTTATAATTATTTATACTCCTAATTAAATCGATTTCGAGACTTATTTTCATATATCGGAGAATATAAATATGAAAAGATTAGTTTATATATTATTAGCCTTGTCGATGGTAATTACCGCGGTGAGCTGTTCAAATAAAAAGAATAACGACAAGGGTGCACAGCCCTCGGATACTACCGTTTCTGCACAGCCTGCTCCCTTGGGTGAAGCTCCCTATGATACCGAATTCGAGGAGGAAGAGCCGGAAACTGTAGAGATACCGATCCCCGAACCTATAAACGAATGGAATGTTGAATTTCCCGCATCCGAGGAGCTCGGTGGCATACTGATCGGAGAGGAAGAGCCTGCTGACGGTTCAGACCCTCTTATCTCCCTCGACGAGACCGATCCCCTTATATGTATCGCCAACATTGAAAGGGACGTCACCCTTTCCGACGGTACAGAGGGTACATCCTATATCAGGATCCCTTACATCAATCTCGGAATTGAGGGTGCTCTTACCATGTCCGAGAATATCTACAACTATTACAGTGAGAGATTTTCAGCTTATTTCAACGAGCCTGACGATAGAATAATCAAGATCGATTTCAGATATGAGATCAGACAGGATGTTCTCTGTATCTTTATCACGGAAAGTATACAGACCCCCGCGGCATTGAGCGAAATGACCTACGGCTACTACTACGATATTCTCGTCGATGTAGAGATAGATATGGAGACCTTCATCGGATATTGCGGCTTTACCGCAGTAGGAATCCAGGAGGGTCTGAGGGAGACCGAGTGGGCTGCACGTTATTACGAAGAGACGGGAAACTATCCCGATCACTCTATCTTCACGGCAGTTGCCTTTAATATCAGTAAAAATCAAGATATAAGCAATACCTTTGATGTTTATTGCACCAATACCGACAATCTGACACAATCCATGATCATGGTTACTCCGGTAAAGCAGGAGCTTGACTTGTCCATGCTTGAACAGTACACATATTGATGTTTACAGGAGAAAATAAATGTTTTTCAAGAAAAAGTTTGATTTACCCATAAAGATCGTTTTCTCGGTCGTTGTTGCCTTATCGGTTGTTTTAACCGCTTTAAGAATCTTCATGATAGCGACCTCCTACGAAGCTCCGATGTACGCCTTTGCTCACGGCGCGGTTCTTCCCGTAATTTATAATTACACAGTATTCGGTGTGGTCTTATTGCTCTTTGTTCTCTTCTTCTTTGCAAAGTCCGAGGGTAATGCCACCGAGCTTGTACTTGCACGTCCCATGACCGTTGTATTTGCAGCAGCTACAGGCTTCCTGTCATTGGTAGGCGGTCTGTATGCAATCTCCAAGATCACAGCAACATCCGATAATGTCATGATGCAGATGATGCAGACCCCCGAGGATCAAAGACTTAATGCATTTGTAAAGATCCAGTGTGTGCTTTCCCTTGCAGTATTTGCATATTTTATGCTTACCGCCTTTTCTATAGGCAAGCATGCCAAGATAAAGTCTGTGCTCGGCATCCTTACAATATTATGGCACGTGGTCTTCCTTCTCGTCATCTATTTCGATATGTCGAAGCCCATTAACTCTCCCATCAAGATGATGTTCCAGTTCGCAGTGCTTGTTTCGATGATTTTCATGGTCTATGAGCTCAGATTTCTGCTTGGTATGGCAAGACCGAGAATGTATATGGCGACAGCTCTTGCATCCATCGTCGTTATTTCCTCGGCGGCGATCCCCATGACTATAGGCGCATTTGCGGGCTACTTTAACGTAACCGTTTCAAACCTTATCTACTCGTTACAGCTCGTTGCAATGCTCGGATATATAATTTCGAGATTTGTAACCTACATCAACTATAACGCTTCCCACAAAAATACAACTAAAGAGGAGAATTAAAATGGAATTACAGGATCTCGACCTTTTGGTAAACCTTTATAACCTTCCCAACGATGACGATCCCACCAAGGCTATGGCGGAGAAGGGCGTGTTCATCAGACGTGCTTTAGCTCCCGACAAGACCGAGATACTCGATTTCATCAAGAACGAGTTCTCCCAGGGTTGGGCTGACGAGGCTGAGAAAGCTATATTTAATTATCCCTCCTCCTGCTATATCGCAGTTAAGGATAATAAGGTAGTAGGATTTGCCTGCTATGACTCTACCGCTCTCGGTTACTACGGTCCCTTAGGTGTTGCCAAGTCCGCAAGAAAATTAGGTATCGGTTCTGCTCTTACCACCAAATGTCTTCTTGCCATGAGAGAAAAGGGCTACGGCTATATCATTATTAACGCAGGTCCCGTTGAATACTATATCAAGCAGCTTAATGCTATAGTGATCGGCGACCACAAGGGTGTGTACTCTAATTTAATCTGTAATTAATAAAAGCTCCGAAAGGAGCTTTTATATTATAATTTACAAGTGAGGTTTAACGCTATGACGAATAAAGAAAAATTTATAAAAGTATATAGAGAAAATATAAAGCGTGAGGGTGCGGATAAGCTTCTTGACCATCTCTGCTCCTCTGCAAGCGATTTCTTTACGGCACCCGCCAGCGCAAGATATCATTGTTGCTATGAGGGAGGTCTGTGCGAGCATTCTCTTAACGTTTACGAATGTCTTAAGGACTATCTTGAAAGATCCAGAGTCAGAGAGGTATACGGACTTAACTTTACCGACGAATCTATCGCTATAGTTTCTCTGCTTCACGATCTCTGCAAAATGAATGTATACAAGCCGAGCTTCCGTAATGTTAAGGGCGAGGACGGTGTATGGCACAAGGTGCCGAGCTACGAATTTGAGGATAAGCTCCCCTACGGACACGGCGAAAAGTCTGTTTACATCGCTTCCGGATTTATGCGCCTTACTCGTGACGAAGCGTTTGCCATAAGGTATCATATGGGCTTCTCGGGAACCGAGGATGCGAGAAATGTAGGTGAAGCTCTCCGTCTCTACCCCCTTGCCTTTGCTCTTATGACCGCCGATATGGAAGCGTCCTACTTCTGCGAAAAATAGCAGGGCTTTGCCCTGCACCCTGCTCTTCGGGCTTGGAGTTTGTGAATGTCATTAATTCAATGCCCGAAATAAGCATATCTACAAATTATAGTTTGCAGGCGCCGGCCTGCAGCGAATGATCGGGTGTGAAGCTTGTGAAAATCTTAAGTTTTGTACCCGAAATAAACATAGCGATAAATTACAGTTTATCGAGCAGTTTACCGGAACGAAATGTCTTAAATAATGCGAAGAGCACTGTCAAAAAGCCTTCTCT